>JBARZO010000541.1:0-1515 GCA_049650165.1 Rubrobacteraceae bacterium | reverse complement strand
GGCTCCTGGTCTTCGAGAAAGACCTGGGGAGCAGTTTGCTCTTCTTCGCCGTTCCACTATTGATGCTCTACGTGGCGACGGGTCGTATCGCGTACCTCATCATCGGTGGACTCCTCTTCTCGGTCGGGGCATTTATAGCCTACTTACTCTTCGGCCACGTCCAACTGCGGGTACAGACCTGGCTCGACCCGTGGCAAGACCCGAACGGGGACGGGTTCCAGATCGTCCAGAGCCTCTTCAACATCTCCGACGGCGGCATCTTCGGCACGGGCCTCGGCGCGGGGTTCTCCCAGACGATCCCCGAAGTACAGACAGACTTCATCTTCGCCACCATAGCCAACGAACTCGGGCTCATGGGTGGGACGGTGGTGCTACTGGCGTTTCTCATCTTCGTCTACCGGGGCATCAAGATCTCGATGCTCGCCGCCGACGACGCCTCGAAGCTCCTGGCATTCGGCCTGACCTCAATGTTCGCCATCCAGACGCTGGTGATCGTCGGCGGCGCCACAAAAGCCATACCGCTAACCGGCATCACCCTGCCGTTCGTGTCGTACGGCGGTTCCTCGGTGGTCGGCAACTTCATCCTGACGGCGTTCTTACTGATAATCTCGGAGAAGGCCGGCAAGAGGATCGTCGAGGAAGAAGAATACGAGGCGGCCTTTTGAACGTCCACCTCCGGCGCAGCTTCTACATCTTTGCGATGGGGTTTGTCGTACTGGCGGGCGTGCTCGTCTACTGGCAGGTTTACGCCCAGGAATCTTTGGCGAACAACCCGGCCAACAACCTTCAGACTCGCAAGGACATCTCGTCTCCACGAGGTCTGATCCTGGCGGGCGACGGCGAAACGGTGCTGGCTAAAAGCGATCCACGCAAGAGCGATACCGGGACCATCTACGACCGTAGCTACCCGGAAGGCGCACTGTTCTCGAACATCGTCGGCTACTGGAGCACCAAGTACGACAAAACCGGTATAGAGGCCGGCGAGAATACTACCCTGTCCGGGAACGCCGGAGACCCCGAGACGATCGACGAACTGCTGAACCAGATGTCCGGTGGCCCGCAACCCGGCAACAACGTGGTGCTTACCGTGGATCCGGAACTCCAGCGCGTCGCCTACGAAGGCCTCGCAGCGAGCAACACCGGACGGGGCGCGGCCGTCGCCCTGAACCCGAAGAACGGCGAGATCCTGGCGCTCGCCACCTATCCTTCGTACGACCCGAACAACATAGACGAGAACTTTCCCAAACTCCGGGACGCCCCGGACTCGCCCCTCTTGAACCGGGCAACGCAGGGACTCTACCCGCCGGGCTCCACATTCAAGGTGATAACAGCCGCAGCGGCACTGGAAGATGGTATGAAGCCCGATAGGGAGTTTTTCGACAACGGGAGATACGAGACGCCCGGCTACACCGTACGCAACTACAAAAACGAAGATCATGGGAAAGTGACCTTAACGCGGTCCCTGGTCATCTCCATAAACGCCATCTTCGCCGAGATCGCCGTCGAGATCGTCGG
>JBARZO010000540.1:0-2288 GCA_049650165.1 Rubrobacteraceae bacterium | reverse complement strand
ACCGGATGCTTGCTAGCGTAAAATGTTTGTGAAAAGCATGGCAATTAACCAGATTATCGCCCCGACAGGTACTAAAACCCCGTCGCCCGGGTCTTCGAAGCCTGGAGAACAGCCTCCAGAATAGGAGTCATTGAATTGCGGAAAGGGTCTACCGTCGGTAACCCGGTCTCGTCGGATACTTTCGAGACGAACTCTTCAGCCGCTTCGTCGTTCAGGCCTTTCGTGTTGACGCTAATGGCGACGACCGGCGCAGGTTTGACAAGGGCTGAAACTTTTTCGTAGAGTCGGATGGCGCGGGTAGGCTCCGGGCGCGGGGTTAGTCCCATGATCTTCTCTTCCGAGGCATCGGCGCAAAGGACGAGACAGTCGGGGCAGGAACCGTGCAGCAGCGAGAGGGTGACGCCGGAGTAGGCCGGATGCCCGAGCGAGCCCTGGCCTTCCACCAGGATCAGGTCGGGAGAACTTTTGGCCGCCTCCAGAACTAACTGCTCCGCAGCCCCGGCCACGAAATCCGAGACGACGGCGTCTATGCTGATCCCCCATCCCGCTATGATAATGCCGGTCTGGCCCGTGGCGACGAACTCCGCCGAGACTCCTGCCTTTTCCGCGGCACGCTGCAGCTCCAGCGCGGCGGTCTTTTTGCCGATGGCGGCGCTGGTCCCGACGGTGAGGACCACCTTTGGTTCGACTTCCAGACCTTCACCGGAGAAGAGCGGTATGTCCTCGGGCGGCTCGCGTACGTCCCAGACTTTCTTACCGGGGAACTCGGACGCGAGGCGCTGGTGGAGGCCGCTGACGATCTCCAGGTCCGCCTCGGCTGCTTCTTTTAGAGATTCCATCCACTCTTGCGGGAGCTTTCCGCCGGCAGGGGCAAGCCCGACGATCAGGGAAGTCGGACCATACGCTAGCGCCTCTTCTACCGTTCCTACTATGGGCACGTCGCGCCGGAGATCTGGCATGACTTCCAGCACGTTCTTTCCGGCGAGGGTCGAGTCTACGACGGCTACGATCTCGTCTTTGCCGTAGCGGAGGAGGCCGTGGGCGGTCTTGGCGTTGTTGCTCTGGAAGCGACCTTCGGCAAAGATGGCGTAGCGACGCTCGGGGGCCGGGTCGCGGATCATAGTGGTTCCACCCCCAGGCCCGGTGTGTCGGGGAGTTGGATACGGCCTTTCTCGAATTCGAGGCCGCCGAAGGGATCGTCGGCGAGGAGTAAGGGACCGTCGAGGTCAACGAAGTCTACGAGGCCGGAGATCTGGGCGGCGGCGGAGATACCGAGAGACGTTTCGACCATGCAGCCAAGCATGACCATCATGCCGTGGGCGCGGGCGGTGTGGATCAACTCCAGCGCCCGCCGGATGCCACCACACTTGGCGAGCTTGACGTTCACCCCGCTGACACAACCGGAGAGTTCGGGGACGTCACGGGCGGTTATGGAACTCTCGTCGGCGATCACGGGTGTGGGGTGGGCCGCCTCGGTGAAACGTCGGAGAGCCTCCGGGCCGTCGGAGGCGGGGACGGGCTGCTCGATCATGGCTACCCCGATGTCTTTTAGCTCCTGCGCCACCGCCGGGGCGTCGCCCGCGGAGAACGCCTCGTTGGCATCCACCCAGATCTCCGCGTCGGATATTTCAGCCACGGCCCGAACGGTCTTTATATCTTCCCAACCACCGACTTTCATCTTGAAGATCGGGAGTCCCGAATACTCGCGAGCAGCCTCCAATGTCGTCTCGAGGTCGGCGATCCCCAACGTGTAAGCGGTAACGGGCGCGGGACGGGCGAGACCCAGCAGCCGGTAGACCGGGATGCCGAGCCTCTTTGCCGCGAGGTCGTGCAGGGCGTTGTCCAGGGCGGCGAGGGCGCTCGGAGGCAGGTCGGCGTTAGCCGCAAGGGTTCCTTCTATGTCCCACAGATCCTGCACCTCTACCGATTCCAGAGCTGTCCGGGATTTTTCGGCGCTCTCTCCGTAGTAGCCGGTTGGGGCAGACTCACCGCGGCCGATGAAAGCGTCTTCTTCTAGTTCCAAGACTACGTGCTCGAAAGCGTCGGCGGAGCTGCGGGCGATGGTGAAGGTGCGTTCGGGGTGTACCGTAATGATTTCCGCTTTTAGCTTCAAATCCACCTCCCAGTCGTCGTCCACCGCATTGTAGCGGCAAGAGCCGGTTTGTTTCAGCACGAATGCTGACTTGCTGACCAACAGCGTTTATACTTCGGGCGTTCCGACGAACGAGTAGGAGTAGTGTGACTTGGTTGCTGTGAACGGAACCGAAATCCTCATAGTCGAGGATGAT
>JBARZO010000539.1:0-3054 GCA_049650165.1 Rubrobacteraceae bacterium | reverse complement strand
AGACAAGGCAGGTAATGAGCTTCAGGAACTAGCCCGACTTTTTCTAAAGCTGGGTGTTGTGGCGTTCGGCGGTCCTGCAGCCCACATCGCCATGATGCGCGAAGAGGTCGTGACCCGCCGGAAGTGGATGGAGGATCAGGAATTCTTAGACCTCGTGGGGGCCACAAACCTCATCCCCGGACCGAATTCTACGGAGTTGGCGATACACCTCGGACGCATGCGCGCCGGTTGGCGCGGACTCTTTGTGGCAGGAGCGTGTTTTATCGTGCCTGCCGCCCTGATCGTGCTGGTCTTTGCCATGCTCTACGCCTCCTACGGCAGCACTCCAGAAGTCTCCCGCTTGCTCTACGGGATCATACCGGTAATCGTCGCCGTAATAGCCCAGGCTCTCTGGGGCCTTTTGAAGACCGCCGTAAAAGGCCCCTTGACCGCAGCGGTAGGCGCTGTAGCTTTGGTGCTCTACCTTCTCGGTATCGGCGAGATACCACTGCTCGCCGCAGGAGCCGTGGTAGTTCTGCTAGCGAAGGCCGGGATACGGAGTTGGGGCGGGACGATGTCCGTCGCGCCCCTAGGATTGCCGCTCGGCCTACTGCAAGCTCCGGTGGGTGGGCTCGGCCTGGCGTCCGTCTTTCTGAGCTTCCTAAAAATCGGCTCAGTCCTCTTCGGAAGTGGGTACGTACTATTGGCCTTTCTGAGAACGGAGTTCATCGCTACAGGCCAACTCACAGAGCAACAGCTGCTCGACGCCGTAGCAGTCGGGCAGTTCACCCCCGGCCCGGTGTTCACGACGGCGACGTTTATCGGGTATCTGCTGGAAGGTGTTCCAGGGGCGATCCTGGCGACGGTCGGTATCTTTCTGCCAGCCTTCGTCTTCGTCGCCTTGACCGGCCCGATCATCCCACGCCTCCGCCGCTCGCCGGTGATGTCCAACCTCCTCGACGGCCTGAATGTAACCTCGCTCGCCCTCATGGCCGGCGTCACCTGGCAACTGGGGCGGACCGCCATCGTAGATCTCTTCTCGGCACTCCTGGCTGTTGCGGCGCTCTTCTTGCTGGTCCGCTTCAAAGTCAACGCCGCCTGGTTGGTGATCGGGGGCGGAGTTTTGGGAATACTTTTCGCTTACTGATAACATGCTTTGCAAAATGAGAGCAGTCGAAAAAGAACGTTTTGGACTGTCAACCTCGCTCGTCGAAGTCCAGCTTCACCCTGTTCTCTTCGTCGAGCTTGAGTGCGGCGGCGTAAGGTTTTCCGGCCTTGCTCTTGAAGCCTTTTAGCTGCGGGGTGCGCCGCTGGGTAAGGAGTTGTTTGGCCTGTCCGACGCTCAGGCGTTTGCCGGAGACGGTCTTCCAGATCGCAAACTTGCAGCCCGACGTCTTCCACGCCGAACATCCGTAAGCTTTCTTCGTCTCCACCACCGGCGCGCCGCACTTAGGACAAGTCCCGATGGGTTCGCGGCTGATACGTTCGGGGGCGGCGAGCTTCTCGCCTTCAAGCCCCCGCACCTCTTCGACGAGCGCGGTCGTGAACCGTCTGATGTCCGCCATGAACTCTTCCCGACTTCCGGCGCCCTTCTCCATCTTCGCCAGCCGATCCTCCCACCGGGCCGTTAGTTCTGCTGAAGAGAGCGAGCTATCGCCGAGCAACCCGATGAGCGTGCGGCCTTTCTCCGTCGGTATGAGCACCTTTTTCTCCCGCTCCGCATACCCGACCTTGATGAGCCGCTCGATCGTCGATGCCCGCGTAGCAGGAGTCCCGAGCCCGGAATCCTTCATCTGCTGCCGCAGTTCCTCGTCCTCCACGAGCTTCCCTGCCGTCTCCATCGCCCCGAGCAGCGCCGACTCCGAGTAGCGCGGCGGCGGCTTTGTCTCTCCTTCTTTCACCGCCACCTTCGCAACGTCCCACTCATGCCCCACCTCTATCGGGGGTAAAACCGGCGACTCCTTATCCTTACGTCCTCCGACTCCGTCCGGGTAGAGAGCGCGCCAGCCGGTCTCCAGCACTACCCTTCCCTTTGACAAGAACGTCTCTTCTCTCACCTCCGTAACGACCGTCGTGTTCTCGAAGCGAGCATCCGGGAAGAAGACGGCTAGATAACGCCGCGCCACCAAGTCGTAGACCTTGGCTTCGTCTTGCGACAGCTCCTGGGTGGACTGCTTGTTGGTCGGGATGATGGCGTGATGGTCGGTGACCTTGGAATCGTCCACGATGCGTTTGTTCACGGGTAGCTTGTCGAGTTCGAGCAACTTCTCGGCGAAGGGCGATAGCTCGGGCAAAGCACCTGCCGCCTCGACGCGTTTCTTCAGAGTTCCGACCATATCTTTGGAGAGGTAGCGGCTGGAGGTTCGGGGATAGGTGATGAGCTTGCGCTCTTCGTAGAGGGCCTGGGCGGTACGTAGCGTTCGCTCGGCGGTGAAGCCGTAGCGGGCGTTCGCGTTGCGCTGAAGCTCGGTCAGGTCATAGAGGAGCGGTGGTTTCTCGGAGGCAGTCTTTTTCTCCGCTTTCTTGACGGCGCCGGTGCCGCCGCGAACCTTCTCCGCTATCTGATCCGCGGCTTCTTTCTCTTTGAGGCGGTTCTGCTTGTTCTTGAACCAGACGCCATCGTAGGTGCTGGTTTCGCCTTCTACGTCTCGGGCGAAGCGGGCGTAGACGGTCCAGAACTTCTCGGGTTTGAAGTTCTGTATCTCGGTCTCGCGGTCTACGAGGAGCTTGAGGGTCGGGGTTTGTACGCGGCCGACGGAGAGGACGTTGCCGGGACGTCCGAAGCGGACGGAGTAGGCGCGGGTGGCGTTCATGCCGACAACCCAGTCCGCCTCGCCCCGGCTGCGGGCGGCATCTTCGAGCGGTTTCATGCTGCGTCCGTCGCGGAGAGAAGAGAAACCGTCCCGGATCGCCTCGGCAGTGAGAGAGGAGATCCAGAGTCGCCGGACGGGCTTTTTGCATCCGGAGAGACCGTAGACGTAGGCGAAGATGAGCTCTCCTTCCCGTCCGGCGTCGCAGGCGTTGACGACCTCCGTTATGGACAGGTCCCGCAACAGGTTCTTTACGACCGAGAAC
>JBARZO010000538.1:0-10232 GCA_049650165.1 Rubrobacteraceae bacterium | reverse complement strand
TTGCTATCCATCTTCGGTCCCCTCCCGCTGCCGTTCCGCAGCGTCTCCAACGAGCGCTGCGGGACCGGCAACATGCCATAAGACGCACCTTGCCGCCATTTAGGAGCGTTCAGAGCGCCAGCCGTGGCGAGACGTTTATCCGTCTAGCGCTAGTCAGCCTATACATCCCATACATTACGACGAAGTTGCTTACGAAAGGTTAGAATGTAGCTATGGATACTACTAAAGGGAAAAATGTGTGGCCGGATACGGTGTGTCCCCATTATCATCGGGCGGTTGAGTTGATCGGTCGCCGTTGGACGGGTGTTGTGCTATCTGCCTTGTTGGACGGGTCTACGCGCTTTTCGGAGCTTCGGGATGCGATACCGAACATCAGCGACCGGATGCTCTCGGAGCGGTTGAAAGAGTTGGAGGCTGACGGCATCGTGGAGCGGGTGGTCATCCCGGAGACACCCGTCAGGATTGAGTATCATCCCACCGAAAAAGGTCGCTCGCTACAGTGCGTGGTAGATGTGATCCGTGACTGGGCTAGTGAGTGGGTCGCCGGATCAGGGGATTCCTGCTAAACGGCCAAGGAAGATGTATCTTCCGTCACCGCTAAAACCTCCCGGGCAACATCACAGAACGCCTCAGCCGCAGGTGAGAGCCATCGGGATTTGTGCCAGGCCATCTGCGTAACTGTTTTGAAGTCTTCTTGGCCGGACCAACGTAGCGACGCGAGTGAGCCTTCTTCCACGTCTCTCGATGCGACGACGGCTGGCAGCACGGCGACGCCCATACCGGCGATTGCGCACTGCTTGATCGCCTCCACACCCGAAAACTCCAGAAGCGTCCTGGGATGTACTCCATCCCGGGCCAACGCGTCGAGGAATATCTTGCGATAGCCACAGCCCGACCCGGTGAGCAGGAGTGTTTCGTCTTGAAAGTCGGCAGGCCGTGCCAATGGCGAATCGGCTAGCGGATGATCCGGAGCCGCCACCACCAACACCGGCTCCTCTACCAGCATCTCGACCGCCAGATCCTCAGCTCTTACAGGCTCGTCCAGCAAGAAGGCCACGTCCGCTTTACCCTCGCCTAGGTCGAGTACAGTATCGCCGCAGAAAGCACCCACCGGCACCGGACGAATGAGAACCCGGACCTGCGGATAAAGTTCTCGAAAGCGCCCGAGCACCCGCGGCAGCCGGTAAGTACAGTGAGTCTCCGCCGCGCTGATGGTAACGGTCCCCGCCGGCTCGCCGTCCGCCGCAACGTCCGCACGAGCTTCCTCGTCCAATTTCAGCATCTTCTCCGCGTAGCCGAGCAGCCGCCTTCCGGCGTCTGTGAGCGTAACCCGACGCCCGATCCGGTCAAAGAGCGGCACATCCAACTCTCTTTCCAAACCCTGGATCTGGGCCGTAACACTCGATTGCACGTAGCCAAGCTCCCCCGCAGCCCGCGTAAAGCTCAAGTTCTCCGCCACCGCACGAAACGTCCTGAGCTGCCGCAAATCCACGCCACACACCACCTATCGTTTCAGACGATCTAACACATCGCTAACTTTCGTTGGACACGATTGTACCTGATGCGTAAGATTGGAGAACGAAAAGGAGGTAGAAATGCCACTGGCACGCATAGACCTGATGGAAGGAAGAAGCTCCGAGTACAAGAGGGCTCTGGCGGACGGTGTCTACCGGGCGTTGGTGGAAGCGGTCGGCGCGCCGGAGGGGGACCAGTTCGCGGTCGTCTCCGAGCACGGTCTCGACGGTCTGGTCTACAGCCCGGATTATCTGGACGTGGAGCGGACCGACGACGTGGTCTTTGTGCAGATCACACTGAACGAAGGCCGTCCAGTCGAGAAGAAGAAAGCCCTGTACGCGAAGATTGTGGAGTTGTTCGCAGAAGATCCGGGCGTGCGGCCGGAGGATGTGATGATAAACCTCGTCGAGGTGGATAAGGCCAACTGGTCATATGGCAACGGGGAGGCCCAGTACGTATCCTAGCCGGATGGGTGTAGTTAGATGAGCGAGGTGCAGGGCGGCAAGCCTCCTGCATGGTGGCAAGCGCCGGCTGTGGTCGTCGCGGCCGGGTGCTTGATCGCCCTGATTACCTACGGCCTCCGCACGAGCTTTGGGCTCTTCATAGACCCGCTCTCCGACGGGCGTGGCTGGGGCCGCGAAGTCTTCGCCCTGTCGCTCGCGATCCAGAATCTCGTCTGGGGCCTCGGCCAACCGGCCGCCGGCGCCATCGCCGACCGCTACGGTTCGGGACGGGTTTTGGCTTTCGGCGGTGCGATCTACGCCGCGGGTGTGGCGCTGATGGCCGTGAGTGCCACGCCGCTCACGCTGCATCTAACGGCCGGCGTGCTGGTTGGGATAGGGCTCTCGGGTGGCTCGTTTACCATCGTCATCGCCGCCCTGGGACGCTTGATGCCCCCAGACCGCCGTTCCTGGGCGATGGGGATAGCGACCGCCGCCGGTTCTTTCGGGCAGTTCCTATTCGCCCCGCTCGGCCAGACTTTTATCTCCGGTTACGGTTGGACTACGGCTCTGCTGCTCCTCGCGACCTTCGCCTTGATCGTGCCGGTACTAGCTGCCGCGCTCCGGGGTGGCGGCGCGGTAGAGGAAGACGGACCGTCGCTCTCGCTGCGGCAGGCCACGACGGCGGCGTTCGGCCACGGTAGTTACCTGCTGCTCGTCTCGGGATTCTTCGTGTGCGGTTTTCACGTGGCGTTTATTACGACACACCTGCCGCCGCACCTGACGGACAGCGGCGTGAGTGCGGGAATCGCCGCGTGGTCGCTAGCCCTGATCGGTCTGTTCAACGTCGTGGGGTCTTACGCCTCGGGCGTTCTCGGAGGAAGCGGCAGCAAGCGCCGGCTGCTCTCCGGGATCTACGCCGCCCGGGCCGTCGTGTTGCTTCTTTTTATCGTGCTGCCGAAGAATCCGGCGGTCGTCCTAACCTTCGCCGCCGCGATGGGAATTCTCTGGCTCTCGACCGTGCCGCTCACGTCGGGGCTCGTCGCCGTGATGTTCGGCACCCGGTATCTGGGAACGCTCTTCGGCTTCGTCTTTCTGAGCCACCAGTTGGGGGCTTTCCTCGGTGTCTGGCTCGGCGGGGTCGCCTACGAGCAGACCGGCAGCTACGATCCGGTATGGTGGGCCGGGGTCGTGCTCGCCCTTGTCGCCACCGCCCTGCACTGGCCGATAGCCGAAAGCCGCGCCCCCAGCTTCTCGCTCGAACCCCAAACGGACTCCTGAACGGGTACGTAGCTCGGGATTCCGACGCGACCGGCGATGTTATTATTCGTGCAACAGGGGAAACCGAAGAAAGGTGGACGCCGAATGCCGGAGCGCAGCAGTCCGATGGGCGGGTATCAACCACTCGCGAGAACGGTGAGCGACGAACCACTCGCCAAGACCGTTAGCGAGGAGCAGGAAGAAAAGACTCCACCTCCTGCGGAAGAACCCCAGCCGTCAGCGGAAAGTCAAAGAGAAGCCCCTCAGGCCGAGGCGGGGCACGCAGAGCACGAAGATTCCCACGGTACGGAAGAAGAGGAAGAAAAGGGATTCTTGGATAAGATCAAGGACAAGCTAACCGGAAACTAAGAACCGAAGCGGTCCGGATCGAACGGCACGAGTAGAGGGTCCACCTCACCGGTAAGTATTTCTTGCGCCAGAAGACGACCGATGAGCGGACCAAGCGTCACGCCGCTGTGGGTGACTGCCTCGTAGTAACCGGGGAGGTCCGCGACACCTCCCACACACGGATATCCGTCAGAGGGGATCGGACGAGTCCCCACCCTGACTCCCTCGACCTCCCCACCACCTAGCGACGGAACCAACCCACGAGCACGTTCCAGTAGCTCCGAGCCGAGTAATTCCACGGGTTCACCGTCCGCCAGCTTCTCATCCACCGAGCCGTGGTGCAGCAATACGTGTCCCGGTCTATCTGGCCGCAGGTTGACGCGCGGCGTGTGAATGAGGCGGCTTACGCGCCCGTTCTCTGCCGTGACGCGGGCCAGCAGTCCGCTTTTTGGAGTCATTGGCAACTCGCGTCCCGCTGTCGCTGCCACCCGATCCGCGTCCGGCCCGGCGGCGTTGACCACCGCGTCTACCGGGAGTCTGGTGCCGTCCGAGAGGGCTACTTCTTCCACCCGGCCTCCGGCGGTTCCAATGAGTTCGATAGGCTCACCGAAATACGTTTCGGCGCCGGCTTGGCGTGCAAGGTCCACGAGGGTTTTCGTGACCAACACCGCATCTACCCAGCTTTCCTCCGGGAAGAAAGCTACCGGAGCATCTGGGTCCGGGAAAGCTACTCGGGGCTCCAGCTCTCTCGCCTGCGAAGCGCTTCGCCACTCGGCGGCGTAACCCCAAGAGCGTAGGCGTTCGACCCGGCGTTCGAGTTCTTCCGGGTCATCTCTTGAAACCTGGATCAGGTTCCCAGAGGTGTGAAGCCAGGGCGCGTCTCCCGCCAACTCTTCGCGCAACCGCTGATGCTCTTCCATGCCCTCACGGTTCAGATCAAAATATTCCCGGGGCGTTTTGTTGTTGGCGTTTACCCAGGCGAAGCTGGCTGAAGTCGTACCGGAGGCCGGCTCGGCCTTATCTATCAGCTGTACTCTCGCGCCGCCCTGCGAGAGCCGGAACGCCACCGAAGCACCCACTATCCCCGCGCCAATGACCGCTACCCGCAACGTAGCTACCTGCTAGAAAGATCTACGGTTACCGGCAATGCGGAGCGCCGCCACCGGGAGAGGTCACCGCCGGTTCGGGGCTGGTACTTCTCGAAGAGTAGACTTCGCACCAACTCTTCCTCCTCCGAAGTGTCTGGCTCGCGTCCCCGGCCTCGAAACTCGGAGTCCTTTATCCGAACCGTGGCTTCCGGCATGCTCCGGAGATTTCTTACCCAGTCGGCGCGGTCTCCACCGCCGGAGAGCATGTAGAGGGAGGAGCCTTCGAGCGCGAACCAAATCTCAATCGTGTGTGGTTTTCCGGTAACCCGGCCCGTCGTGGTGAGGTAACAGTAATCCTCTTCCGAGAGGCCATCCAAATACACGAAGATTGCTCCCCTACACCCGCCGCTATAGCGGGGTGATCTCGTCTTGGGCGCGGATGGTACCACCCTCGATTACGCGGGCACAGTGTCCGCCGCGGTTCTTCAATGCGCGGGTCATACCCGGCTCGGTAACTTCCTGAATGTGCCGGCAAGGTGGCCGCGGGCGATCATACTCCAGGACTACCTCACCAACTTTGAACCGCCCTCCGCGAAGCTCCCTGAGCCGGATACCGCGGGTGATGATGTTGCGCCGATGTTCGCCGTCGGCAACGCGGAGGCCGGCTTCATTTTCGATCTCCTCCAGGTCCTCGGCTTCTATAAGCGTCACCTCACAGACGTCGCCGTACTGCGTCCAGAACCCGGTACCTTCACAATAGCGGTCGCCTTTCAGGCCGCAACCTTCCATAGCCCGGATCTCCTCTACCCGCTCCATGTCCACGCTGCCTTTCGGGGCGACGTAGATCCCCTCTACCGTGCCGGTCATTACCTCCGTCATACGGACCCTCCTCTACCTTATACCCAGGACGATCTTGCCCCGAGTGTGTCCCTCTTCCACGATCTCATGCGCCCGCGCCGCCTCCTCCAGCGGCACGACCTCCTGCAAATTCATCCGAAGCTGCCCTTCATCGAACATACTAGCCAGCACCGAAAGCCTGTCTCCATCCGGCTGGGCGCTGAAGAAGTGGGCGCTTATTCTACGTGGCGGCTCGGGCTCTTCTTCGACGGGGACAATGTAAGCGGCCCTTCCTTCGTCTCGCAGCGTCTCGAAGCTGCGCTCCAGAGTGTCACCCCCAGCACACTCCAGCACCGCGTCCACACCATCCGGCGCGATCTCGCGCACGGTCGTCACCCAGTCGCCGTTGTAGTCGATGGCATCTTCGGCCCCGAGTTCTCGCAGGTACTCGTGGTTGCGGGTACTCGCCGTCCCGATCACCCGCGCCCCGATGACGTTCGCCGCGATCTGGACCGCCATCGACCCGACACCCCCGGAAGCACCGGTAATGAGCACCGTCTCACCCTCCTGGACACCCAACTCATCCACGAGCCCCTGATGAGCCGTGGTCCCCGCCACCGGCAGGCCTGCTGCTTCCTCGAAAGATAATGCGCTTGGCTTGTGCGCGGTAATGGCCTGCGCTGCTGTTACGTACTCCGCATATCCGCCACCGGGGAAGCGGTAAGCGTAGACTTCATCGCCCTCACTGAAGTCCTCGACATCATCGCCGACAGTCTCCACGACCCCGGCGGGCTCGAAACCCGGTACGAACGGGAACTCCCGGTCGCCAAAGACGCCTTGACGGGACATGACATCCCACGGACCAACGCCCGCAGCGCGGACCCGGATCAAAACTTCATCCGAGCCGGGCTCGGGTGTCGGCAAGTCTACAAGCTGTAGCTTGTCGCTGCCACCAAACTCTTCTATAGCTATTGCACGCATTGGGTCTCCTTACTTTTCCGGCCAACTGAGCTTCGGGATGACTCGCTCGCCATAGGCCCGGATAAATTCTTCCTGGTTGCGGCCGCAGTTGTGGACGTAGACTTCATCGAAGCCGAGGTCCACGTAGTGCTGGATGTGTTCGAGGTGCTCGTCCAGGTCGGCACTCATCAGGACGCGGTTCTTGAAGTTTTCGACGCTGACTTGCTGCGCCATCGCGGCGAAGTCCTCGGGGTTGCGGATGTCGCCTTTGGGGAAAGGCATTCCGCCGTTGGGCCATTCTTTTACGGCCTGTTGTTCGGCTTCTTCTTGAGTTTCGGCCCAGGAGACGTGCAATTGGATCATGCGCGGCATCTCGCTGGCGTCTTTGTCTCCGCGACTCGCGCCTTCCTCGAACTTCTCCATAAGCATCTTTATCTTCTCGTCCGCCGCTCCCACGGTGATTATGCCGTCGCAGAACTCGCCGGTGCGGCGGCTCTGGAGAGGTCCGGCGGTCGCCACGTAGATCGGGGGCGGCGTATCCGGCATCGTGTAGAGCTTCGCGCTTTCGAGCCGGATGTGATCCCCCTGGTACTTGACCACCTTTCCAGTGAACAGCTTCCGGATGACCTCGATAGACTCCATCAGTATTCGCAGGCGTGTCGGAGCCTCCGGCCAGTAGTCGCCGACGACGTGCTCATTCAGAGCCTCGCCCGCGCCGAGCCCGAGCCAGAAACGTCCGGGAAACATGGCTTCGAGGGTTGCGGCTCCCTGGGCGATGATGGCGGGATGGTAGCGGAATCCGGGGGGCGTTACGCCAGTACCGAAGCGGAGGTTCGTAGTCGCGCCGAGAGCGCCGAGCCAACTCCAGACGAAAGCGCTCTGGCCTTGATCCGGGGTCCACGGATGAAAGTGGTCCGAAGCCATGACCGAGCCGAATCCGTTCTCCTCAGCAGTCTTGCAGTACGTAAGCAGATCCGTCGGATGGAACTGCTCGAACATCGCCGCGTATCCAACGGTGCCGGTGTGTTTCATGCTGCCTCCTGTTATCTTCGCTCGCCAGTGATTGTAGCCCAGCAATTGTTCTGCACGACCTAAAAGCGATCCAGAGGAAAACCCCACGGGTCGCCGGCCGGGAACATCTCTCCCAGGAGTTCCAGCGCCTTCTCCGATCCCAACTCGATATATCCGCGCCGCGAGAGTTCGCGGGCTGGCAGATACCCGGCGTAGAGTTGCGCGAGCTGCCGCACGTCGAGCGCAACCCGCTCTTCGGCCTCCGCGCCCCGGAAGACTTCGCCGCCTCCAACAGTGTATTCGCCTGAGTTCTCCGGGATTACGTCATCCGAGACTTCTAACACCAGAGGATCGCTGGTCCTGCGCTGCATCAGGCCCAGCGCTTCCTCAACGTCCGTGATCCGTAGCATCATGTCCGGGTGAACGCGGGCGTCAACGTAGGAACTCTTTAAGTGCGGATGTAGCGGCTCGCCGCGCGGGGTCTCGTACTTGACCTCGAACTCCAAGGGATCGTAAGCGGCGGCAAACGAGAGCAGCCCGGCGTGGACTTCGGGCGTACGAGCCAAGATCTCGTACACCGTCAGCCTTCGCGGCGGTGTCTTCCCCTCGCGCTCCGAGTGCTTATAGAGCAGGTATCCTTCGACCTCATCCTCTTTCTCGTAAACAGCAGCCTGGAGACCCTGTAACTCCGTGTCGCCGCCCTCCAAAAGCTGGCGCCAGCGACCATCGCTCCGGCGAACGCCACACGAGTGCTGCGAAGCTTCTATTTCCAGAAGCCGTTGCATCTCCGGCACGTCCTCTTCCAGATAATCCCGGACAAAGCGCTGCCCACTGCTAGTCGGCAGTTCGTCGGGCTTCAGGACGTACCCGATCCCCTCGGTCGCAAGCTCCCACCCGTAGGCCCGGTAGAAGCTGTGGGAAAACGGTGCCAGCAGTGAGAGGTGTATTCCTCGACTTCTCATGTCTGCGAGCACGGCCCGCATCAACTCTCCAGCGTAGCCGCGTCGCCGGTAAGCCGGATGGGTGGCAACGGCGGCGATGCCGCCCATCGGAACTGCTTCCCCATCTACGAACATCTCCAACGGCAACACCGTCGCACTGGCCCGCACCTGACCGTCTTCCTCAATAACATGGACCCGGTCCAGGTCCATACGCGGATTCTGCTCCGGGTCGAAGTAACGCTCCGCCGGCGGGATGTCGCCCCCAAAAGCCATCGCCATCAGCGGTCCTAACGATTCAAGATCTCCACTCTCGAACTTCCGCAACTTCAAATACTTCTCCTCTCGACAACGCCCGTCCGATTCTATCCGCATCACAACTCGACAGCACGAACTATTTTATATATTGACACGATATATGTTTTGTCGTTATAATAGCCGGTATGGATCTCAAATCAGTGTTGCTAGGGTTTTTGCGGCGGGAGGATTGCACCGGCTATGAGTTGAAGGCGGCGATGGACCATAGCGTGGGGTTCTTCTTCGGGGCTAGTTATGGTTCGATCTACCCGGCTCTCAAAGCCCTGAAGGCCGATGGCATGGTACAGGTGCGGGAGGTCGTGCAATCCGGGAAGCCCAACAAGAAGATTTACACCCTCACCCCAGAGGGCGAAGCGTATTTTCGGGAGCAACTGAAAGAGCAGCCCGCTTCAGACAGCTTCCGCTCGGAGTTTTTGATGCAACTCTTCTTCGGCCAGCATCAAGATAGTGACCGGCTGTTGGCGTTGCTCTCGGAGCACCGGGCAACCCGGAAGGCGAAGCTGGAGCTTCTAAGAGGCATCGAGGCGGCGGTGAAGGACGTGGCGGACCCCTACGAGATGATGTGCCTACGTTACGGGGTCACTTCCTTCGAAGCCACCCTATCCTGGCTAGACGAGACGGAGGCGCAGGTAAAAGCGTTGTCGGAGGAAAAAGAACACGAGGTCGAGAATGAAGCATCGTAACGTGGCCCGGTACACAAAGGTCGGGGCCCAGGGGGCGTTCGCCCGAGGAGCTTCGGCGCTCGGTGCGGGTAGCGTCGGGGCATTTGCAGCAGGCGCGGCTGCAACGGGGGCTGTGGCGATAGGAGCGTTGGCGATTCGGTCGCTCGCGATCAAACGCGCCAAAGTGCAGCGTCTCTCCATAGATGAACTCGACGTTCGCCGGCTACGAGTAGGCGAGTTGATCGTCTCGGAGGAGCGGAACGCCCCACATCCTTTCTCTTACCTGGAGGGGCACAGCTACATCAACCTCACCACCTTTCGTAAGAGCGGCGAGCCCGTCTCGACACCCCTCTGGTTCGCGCTGCACGAGGGCAAGCTCCACGCCACGACCGAGCCCGACTCCGGCAAGATGAAGCGCATCAGGAACAACCCCAGCGTACTGCTGGCGCCGTGCAATGCCTGGGGCAAAGAGAAAGGTCCGAGGGTCGAAGGCCTGGCGCGTTCGGTCGAAGACGAGCCGACAGGAGAAGCCGAGGCTGCTCTGCATCAGAAATACCGACTGGGCTTAGGACTCTTTCACCTCTTCGGACAGCAAGACATCGGGAAGGTCGTTCTGGAAATTCGTCCCGCAGATGAGGCCGTAGAGGAAAGGGATGCGTGATGGCCCAGGTAATAAACCGCCGATTCACCGCGGAGGTGAAAGAATCTTTTGTGGTGTTCCTGATCGGTATGAGGATCAACCGCCCGCTAGAAGTCAGGAAGTGGTTCCCGACCGCCTACGCAATGGGTCCGATGCTCCGAGAACTCTATCGCAACCCGGAGCACGGCTTTCTCGGCGCGGAGACTTTCTTGTAC
>JBARZO010000537.1:0-9168 GCA_049650165.1 Rubrobacteraceae bacterium | reverse complement strand
GAGCAGGATGCTCATTTCGTACTGGGCCAGCGGGTATTCGTCGGGATAAGTCAGCTCGTTCCACACTTTTTGGGGCGGGGCTTCTTCCCAGAAGGTCGGCAGCCACTTGTTCCAGCCGTTGGGACTCGTGCCGCCCTTGCGTCCCCAGCTTCCGGTCAGAACGTTCAGGAAGACCAGGGTGCGGGAGACCTGCCAGCCGCCGAGGTTTCCCGCCGCAGCGGCCCGCCAGTTGTGGGCTGCTACAGAGGAGCCGGCGGCGGCGATCACGTGCGCCACCTCGACGACTTTCTCAGCCGGAATGCCGCACTCGGCTTCGGCGTACTCGGGGGTGTACTTGGCGTAGTCTTCCTTCAGCGCTTCGATGAAGTCTTCGAAGGAGTTCTCGTCTTTCCCGGGGTGTTCCTCTTTGAGGTACTGTTGCCAGTTGGTCCAGTCGCGGAGGAACTCGGCGTCGTGGAGACCTTCGTCCAGGATGATCTTTGCCATCGTCAGGAGGAGTGCGGCTTCGGAGCCGGGATTGGCGGGTAGCCAGTAGTCGGCCATCGAGGCGGAGTTCGAGAGGCGGGGATCTATGACGATGATCTTGGCGCCCTTCATCTGCGCCTCGATTATGCGCTGGGCGTGGGGGTTGAAGTAGTGGCCGCTCTCCAAGTGGGCGCTTATGAGGACTATGGCCTTCGCGTTAGCGTAGTCCGGGGAGGGTCGGTCGAAGCCATCCCAGAGCTGGTAGCCGAAGCGGCCGCCGCTGGAGCAGACGTTGGTGTGTGAGTTGTGGGCGTCCACACCCCAGGCTCGGAAAATGCGCTCCATGTGTTGGTGCTCGAATCCCGGACGGCCGACGTGATACATGATCTCATCGTGCCGCTCTTCTTCCATCGCCTTTCGGATGCGCCCGCCGATGTCGTCCAGAGCTTCGTCCCAGCTAACCCGCTCCCACTCGCCGCTTCCCCGCTTTCCCTTGCGCTTCATCGGGTAGAGGATGCGTTCCGGGTCCTTGATCTGGTTGATGGTCGCGGGTCCCTTGGCGCAGTTGCGTCCCCGGCTTCCGGGATGCAAGGGATGCCCCTCGAACTTCCGAACGTGGCCTTCTTCTTTGTCTACGTAGGCCAGAAGACCGCAGGCCGATTCGCAGTTGAAGCAGACGGTCGGGACGATCTGGTAGCTCTTCTTCTGCTTCTTTGTCCAACCCCGGGCCTCGTACTCCGTCCAGTCGTCCCACTGCTCCGGCGGCGGGTAGTCCACGAGTGCGGCGCCGTCTTTCAGGCGATTCAGGTCGTCGCCTTCCGGCTGGTCCAGGTTCGGGATGATCTTCAGTTTGGCTGCGGTCCGCTCTATGATGGAGCGGCCAGGTTCTTTACGCATTCCCTAAACTCCTTCTTCTCTACAGGTGGCCCTCGCGTGAACGCTTCTCATGCGAGCGGGATGAGCTGCGGAGCCTCAACCCACGCGTGCTCGGTCGCAAGTACACCAACCAGGGCCAGCACCGCCGCAGCGGCGACGGCTATAGGCGAGCCAACCGCAACGAGAGCCAGCGGCAAGACCACTCCCAGTCCTACGGACACACCCCAGAAGAGCTTCTTGTAGCGCCCGGCGTAGATCATCTTAGCCGCCCGCTCAGAATCGCGGGTAGGATGCCGCGTCCCAAGCTCGACCCACATCACGACCAGCGCCGCGAGCACTCCGACTCCGAGCGTCCAGCGCAGTATCTCTCTCAGAGGCTCAAGCCCTCCGACGAAGAACGAGGCTAGATACAGCGCCGCCGCCCCGCCTATCGCTGCGTGGGCCAGCATGTGTAGCGGCAAGGCCGGGCTCTGCCAGAAGTCCCGTCCTTTAGCCTGGGCGAAGAGCAACGCCGTGTACACTGCCGTGGCGAACGCCAGCAAAACCAGCGGCCAGGCAAGAATGGCAGTTGCACCCGGCACTCCTATCAACTTCAGGAGTGCCCACAGTGTCAGCAGCCCCCCGAAAGTTGTGATGATGTACGCGCCCCGTACCAGCCAGCTCTTCCATTGCGGCATCAGCAACACGTAGTGAAAGCGGTCGGGGCGTCCGAGGTCCAGCACCAGCAATGCTCCCGTAGCCGCCATAAAGACGAGGCCCAGGATCGCCCCGGCCCAGAGTGCGGCGTCGGCGACCGTAGCCCCGACCCCGGCGAGCAAGAATGGGATGGCGACCGAGCCGGTGGCTATGGCCTTGGTCCACACGTAGCCGGGGACTTCCTTGCCCCAGGCGATGCCCTTGTTTGGTTCGTCGTAGGTGCGCCGGGCGTTCTCGGGTTGCTTCTCCGGTTTTGGAGAGAGGCTTCCAGCTCCGTTTTTGTCGCCTTTTCGGCCCAGCGGGATGACACCTTGCTGCACACCCGCGCTGTTTCCATGGCTTCCACCTGGCGCATGACGCCCCACACCCTGGCTCTGGTTGTTCCACATGTAGTCCGAGGAGGGGGGAGCATCATCTGGGGTGAGTGCGGCTTCGTCGCCGTCTATGTAGAAGAGTTTCGGTTTCGTTCCCTTCTCCGGTTTGCGGGTGGTTACTTTAGAGCGGGCGAGGAGGCGGCTGATCTCCTCCGTCGGGTCATCCATATCCCCGCTGATGATCGCGTGTTCCGGACAAACGTTCACACACGCTGGCTCCAGCCCTACATCAACCCGGTGGGCACAGTAGTTGCACTTGGCCGTCGTGTTCGTCTGAGGATCGGTGTAGAGCGCGTCGTACGGACAGGCTTGCACGCAGGCGTTGCACCCGATGCACCGGTCCCAGTTGAAGTCCACGATCCCATCGTCCCGAATGTATAAAGCTGTCACCGGACACGCCTCCACACACGGCGCATCCTCACAGTGCATACACCGCATCACGTGGAAAGCCCGTTCGGTCTCAGGGAACTGACCCTTCTCGATGTACTTCACCCACGTACGGTTCACGCCGACCGGTACGTCATGCTCCTGCTTACACGCCACGGTGCAGGCATGACAGCCGATGCACTTGCGGTTGTCTATGATGAACCCGTAGCTGGTCATCTAACTGCTACTTTGTGTACTCGAAAGTCGAAGAAACCGTAATAGAAACCGAGCTTGATCAACCATGGTCCACTCCCGTCTATTGATTGGTGGAAATATATCATAGGTCATACCAGTAACGTAACAGCGCCGAGTCTTGAATAGGATCAATCCGGGAATTCCGGGCGGAAGCCGCGAAGTCCCAAATCCATTCACGTCTAATACGCTGTCTACACGAACCTTCATGCCGAAAGCTCCTTCTCTGCAACTATTTTACAAAAGTGTAATATGGCAATACTAGAAAGTACAGTCATACCGCATTGACAGAGCTTTGTTGGAGAACTTCCGGAGATGGTTGTTAGATGTTGGATATTGGCAAGAGGTAAGGTCTCACCGGCTCTCGGTAGCATATCAATGCGACCGTGTGTGAGGTGTAAAAAGATCTTCCCGACGATGCTCGTCGCAGGACTTGGATCACCGATTGCCATCATATGTGTGCTCAACAATGCGCCTCACAAACCACGGATATATTGCTCGCATACTACCTGGGGTAGCATCGGAGATTAATAAGCAAATTCCGAATCATCTAAAGGAAACACCTATATGCGAGTGCTTGGCTATTTCCATAGGGAAACCCTATAATCATGAGATTGGGTCGGAGAAAGCGATGAGTCAATTAGGGGTTGTGTCATCTTGAAATTGAAGTCTTTGGAAGCGTTTTGTTCGGCTGTTGAAGAGAGGAGCATTTCAGCGGCAGCCCGCCGGATGTATCTCTCGCAGCCCAGCGTTAGCGAGCGGCTCGCTGAGTTGGAGCGAGAGGCCGGGGTGCCACTCTTGAGGAGGTCCCGGCTCGGGGTAGAAGCAACCGTTGAGGGAGCGACCTTCTATGAGAGAGCCAGCAAGCTTCTACGCGAAGTACAGGCACTGGAGCAGACTCTCCACACCCTTCGTGACAAGGATGATACTAAGTTGCGCTTCGCCGCTTGCGTGACGGTGGGTGAACGGGCGATGCCCGAGTATCTGTGGCAATTCAAAAAGAAGAAAATGTCGGAGGTCGCGCCCATGCTGATCACGGGCAACGATCTGGAGGTGTTGGGCGCTGTAAGGAGTGGACAGGCCCCGCTCGGTATCCTGGCGGGCGACGAGTGTTTCGATTATTTCGAAGATTGCACCCCTATAATCGAGGATGAGTTGATCATCGCCGTGGCCCCGGCGCATCCCTGGGCGAGACGGCAGATAACTCCGGCGGATCTCTCTACCGAGCCCTACATATCGCGCGAGGAAGGCTCGAAGATCAAAGCTCTCATAGAGGATACTTTGGCAGATATGGACGTGACCAAGCTCGACGTACAGATGGAGGTCGGGAGCACCACCGCGATAAAGGAGGTGGTGGAAGAAGGCTGGGCGTTCTCCGTGTTCTCCCGGGCCGACATCCAACGTAAGCTGGACTCGGGAACCCTGGTAGAGGTGAAAGGTTTCTCGATACCGTGGAGCTTCAAGCTCGTCCGCAACTCCGCGATAGACCTGACCCTCGCCGAACAACGCTTCTACGAGTTCCTCCTGGAAAAGCGGAGGAAAGGTGACTTCGCGTTGCGGGATCAAGCGTTAGAGAGTCACGCTTAGCATCAAAGGACGCCTGGGGAGCATTCAAGCGCCAGGGTGAAAATTCCGGGTAATAAGTTGTCACCCGCCTTTCAACGTCCCATACGAAATGAGGAGGGCTGGTACTCCTACGGGGCGCCGTAGGCTACGTTTCCGCCGACGATGGTCGTGTTTACGGGGACGTCTTTGCTCTCTTCCGCAGACAGCTCATTTTTGGGTTTAGCCTGGTATCAAACCTGTCCGACCACCTCCTTGAGCGTCGATGAGATGAACTTGAGGTCTTCGTTAGTAAGGTTGAGCGGCGGACATAGGGTGAGCACGTTGTTGAAGCCCGGCGTCGTGTCACCGTTCTTGCCGACGATCAGACCCTTCTGCTTGCAACCGGCGAGCACTGCGCCGACCGTAGCCGCCTCAGCGGGACGCCGACTTTCCTTGTCTTCGACCATTTCTATGCCGATGAGCAGACCCATGCCGCGCACGTCCCCGACTTTCGGATGATCCAACAACCCGGAGAGCTCTTCGAGCAGGTGTTTGCCCATTACAGCCGAGCGTTCAGCCAGGTTCTCCTCTTCCATGATCTCCAGGTTCTTTACGGCGACGGCGCAGGATGCCGGATGGCCCCCGAAGGTGTTTATGTGTCGCAGCCGACCGTACTCTTCGGTCCCCTCGAACTTCTCGAACAGCTCGCGTTTGACGGCGGTGGCCGAGAGAGGGAGGTAGGAACTGGTCAGACCTTTCGCCATCGTTACGATGTCCGGCTTGATGCCGTAGTGCTGGTGGCCGAACTTTTTGCCGGTCCGACCGAATCCACAGATTACTTCGTCGATGATGAGCAAGACTCCGGTACGCTCGCATACCGCCGCAACTTCCTCGACGTAGCCCTCCAGTGGAACGAGGATGCCGCCACCGGAAATCATGGGCTCCATGATGACGCCCGCGACCGTCTCGGCGAGCTCCCAATTTATTACGTTCTCTATCTGCCGGGCGTACTTGCGGGCGCACTCCGGGCCGCACCCAGCGCCATCGCAGTAATCGCAGCGGTAAGGGTCTGGGGGTGCTACTTGTAGGAAGCCTGGAGCGAGTGGTTCGTAGCGGTAGCGGCGTTGCGCGTGTCCGGTCGCGGCGAGGGAGCCGAACGTATTGCCGTGGTAGGCCCGGTAGCGGGAGATGAACTTCCACCGGCCGGGATCCCCGTTATGCTGGTGATACTGGCGGGTCATTTTGAAGGCTACGTCGTTCGCCTCGGAGCCGGAGTTGGAGTAGAAGATGACGTACTCGTCGTCCAGCCATTCGTTCAGCTTTTCGCCGAGTTCTATCGCGGGCTTGTGGCTCTGGACCATCGGGTAGAACGGCATGGTTTGTAGCTGTTCGTAGGCGGCGCGGGCTAGCTCTTCGCGCCCGTAGCCGACGTTTACCGACCACTGTCCGGCCATGCCGTCCAGGTAACGGTTGCCGTCGGTGTCGGTGATCCAGGCTCCATCAGCCTCGGCAACCACCATCGGGTTGCTCGGCGAGTTGTGCCCGGCCAGCGCGTGCCATACGTAGCGCCGATCCTTCTCGTTCCACTGCTGGGTGTCTTGTATCATCAGCGCTCTCCAATCCGCTGGTCAAGTGAGTCGGCCGGGCCTGTGTTTGATGCTCAGCGCTCCAGGTCTTTCTAACCCGGTCTGGTTGCCATCATGGTCTCCGGTTTATGTTGTGTCAAGGGGCACAAGTATCATGATTTCGTGGGACGTTATTACCTGGAATTATGGATAGAAATGCTGTCGAAGCACCGGCCTGTAAGCTGAGTCTTTCACCGGCATAGGAAACGCCTATAACATGCTCCGGAATGGCGATAATTGCACTACTTGACACATTCTCTTTAGGTAAAGATCATGTAGCCGAACACATCGGAAGAGCGTGCGACTCGAGTTGGCGGAAGGAGAACATTATATGGGCAAGACAAAGATGACACCGAGTGAGGCCATTGTCGAGACGCTCGTTGCGGAGGGGGTGGATCACGTACCGGGCATAGTAGGTTCCGCGTTCATGGACATGTTGGATCTGTTCCCCGCGGCTGGGATAGATTTTATGCCGGTTCGGCACGAACAGAGCGCGGCCCACATGGAGGACGCCTGGGGACGCATAACCGGTAAGGCCGGTGTCGTAATAGGACAGAATGGACCTGGCATTACCAATATGGTGACCTCCGTGGCCGCTGCCAACATGGCGCACACGCCGATGGTTGTGGTCTCCCCCTCCGCCGGCACCCCCACTATCGGCTGGGATGGCTTCCAAGAGGCCAACCAGGTGAGCATATTCGAGTCCATAACCAAAGCTACGGTGCAAGTTACGCATCCGAGCCGGGCGGCGGACGCCCTGAGAACTGCCTTCCGTCTGGCTTACGCCGAGCGCGGGCCGGTGCTCTTCGATATACCCCGAAACTACTTCTACGGTGAGATCGAGGAAGAGATCCTGCATCCGCACCAGTACCGGGCCGAGGCTGGCGGAAGCGGCGCGGAAGAGGATTTGGAGAAGGCTGCCGAGCTACTCGCGTCGGCCAAGAGACCGGTAATAATGTCCGGTCGAGGTGTAAAGGACGCCAACGCCTACGACAGCGTGCGGGAGATCGCGGAACATATCACAGCGCCCGTTGCGACCTCCTACCTGCACAACGACGCCTTCCCTTACGATCATGAGCTGGCGGTTGGGCCTGTGGGATACATGGGCTCCAAAGCGGCGATGAACCTGTTGTCCGAGGCGGACGTAGTTCTCGCGCTTGGAACCAGGATCTCCGTCTTCGGGACCGTGCCGCAGTACGACTTGGACTGGTTCCCCAGAGATGCAAAGATCATTCAGGTGGACGTGAACCCCAAGCAGATCGCACGTACCCACCCCGTCGAGGTCGCCATCGTAGGCGATGCTGCTCGGGTCGGGGCTGGGATTTCCGAGCGTCTCAAGGCGAAGACCAAAGACCGCACTCAAGACGAAGCTCGCCTCAAGGAGATCCAGGGCCAGAAAGAGGAATGGGAGAACGAGAAGGTCTCCGAGGCGATGGTTGATGGGGACCCGATCAACCCGCGCCGGGGGCTCCTGGAGATCTCCAAGGCGATGACCGACGAGACCATCGTCACCACGGACATCGGCAACGTCTGCTCTACAGCGAACAGCTACCTGCAGTTCAACAAGGGACGCAAGTTCATCACGGCCCTCACGTTCGGCAACTGTGGGTTCGCCTACCCGGCGGCGCTCGGAGCCCAGGTCGCCCGCCCGGACTGTCCGGTAGTCGCCGTCGTCGGCGATGGCGCCTGGGGCATGAGCCTCCACGAAGTCAGCACTGCGGTCGAGCAAAACCTGCCTGTCATCGCCTGCGTCTTCAACAACCACAAGTGGGGCGCGGAGCAGAAGAACCAGGTTGACTTTTACAACAACCGCTTTGTGGGCTCCCAGATAGACGGACCCAACTTCGCCGAAGTTGCCAAGGCCATGGGCGCCGATGGTGTCCAGGTCAGCGACGCCGACGAAGTGGGAGATGCTTTCCGGGAGGCGATGGACGCGGGACGCCCGACGGTGCTCGACATCCACGTCGACGGCGAACAACTCGCCCCGCCCTTCAGAAAAGACGCCTTGAATCTGCCCGAGCGGTTCCTGTCCAAGTACGCGGAGACCGACCACAGGAACTGGGCCAAAGAGAAAGTCGAAGCTTAGCGGTAGCAGATCAGGCTCATTAAACCGGTGTCGGGGAACGAATCTTCCCCGACGCCACGACACGCGTATTAGCGACGAGGATTCTAGAAAGGCCGATCAGATGAGGACGCTCGCGGTGAACTGCGGAAGCTCTACCCTCAAATTTAAGCTGATCGACATAGAAGAGAGCGTTCACGAACAACAGCACGAGGTAGCCCGTGGGACCATCGAGCGTATAGGCAGTGATAGTTCGGGCGTAAAATTCGCCACGAAGAGTAATGTTGTGTTACAACAGCGCGTCGATGTCCCGGATCACGGTGAAGCTATACGCTGGGTTCTCGACTGGCTAAGTTCGACCAGCCTGGTGAGTTCCGATGGCCCCGGAGCGGTCGGTCATCGTATCGTGCATGGCGCAGACTACTTCGATCAGCCAGTGCTCATCGACGACGAGGTAATGAAGATCATAGAGACGTTAGGCGACCTGGCGCCGCTCCACAACAGGCCGTCGTTGGCTGCCATACGGGCCGCCCAGGAGGCATTGGGTTCCTCGGTCCCGATGGTGGGAGTCTTCGACACCGCATTTCATCAAACAATACCGGACCACGCCGCACAATACGCCATTCCAAAAGAGTTGACCGACAAGTATGGCATCCGACGCTACGGTTTTCATGGTACCGCCCATCGCTATATGACCGAACGGTACGCGGTGATCACCGGCACTCCCGTGGAACAGGCAAGGCTCGTTACTTTGCAGTTGGGCAACGGCTGTTCGGCCACGGCGGTAAAAGAGGGTTGCTCTGTCGATACCTCGTTGGGATTGACCCCTCTGGAAGGACTGATAATGGGAACCCGCTCCGGGAGCGTGGATCCTTCCCTGGTCGCTTTTCTCGCGCAACACGAGAAG
>JBARZO010000536.1:0-7562 GCA_049650165.1 Rubrobacteraceae bacterium | reverse complement strand
TCCCAGATCGCCCCCGACGCTTCCCGCGCCACCTCCTCATCCCTGAAACCCCATAAAGGCAACAACTCGCTCTTGTAGGGCTCGGCGTGGAATACTCCCTGCTCCCCACGTCCTATCTCGTAAGCCTCCGGGTGATCCCTGAGGTCTATATTGTCATACGGATACGCCACGCGGGAGATTATATGTCCCAACTCCGAAGTGTCACAGTACGCATCCACACCCTTTGGTCATCCCACAACAACCTCCGCCTACTCTCGCCACAAATGTTGTGTGACCCGGCCCGACGTGAGATGATCTGTACTACAGTAAGCGCTTTGAGGGAGAGATAATGGCGAAGACGAAAAAGAATAAAGGCTCGAATAAATCTAACGCTAAAGCCAAGAGTAAGTCTAACGGCAAAGCCAACGGCCGGGTGGCGGAGGGCACAGAGGCGGCGGAGAAGACCGTCCCGAAGATTGAGCGCAACAAGTCCGGTAGGATCAAGAAGAGCGTCTACGAGGCGGAGCTCGATAGGCTCCAGATCGAGTTGGTCAAGCTTCAGGAGTACATCAAGGAAGAAGGTTTGCGGGTCGTGGTCGTGTTCGAGGGGCGCGACGCGGCAGGCAAGGGCGGAACGATCAAGCGCATCCAGGAGGCGATGAACCCGCGGGTGTGCCGGGTCGCGGCGCTGCCGGCGCCGAGCGACCGAGAGCGAACCCAATGGTACTTCCAACGCTACGTGGCCGAGCTACCGTCCGCCGGTGAGATGGTGCTGTTCGACCGCTCCTGGTACAATCGGGCCGGCGTCGAGCGGGTGATGGGCTTCTGCACAGAGGAGGAGTATCAAGAGTTTCTGCGGGCGACGCCCCTGTTTGAGGAGATGCTGCTACGCTCGAACATCAAGCTCGTCAAGTACTGGTTCTCAGTCTCCGACGACGAGCAGGAGCGCCGCTTCCAGGATCGGCTGGAGGACCCGAGTAAACACTGGAAACTCAGCCCGATGGACCTGGAGTCCCGCAAGCGGTGGGTGGATTACTCCCGGGCAAAGGACGTCATGTTCGCCCGCACCGATACGAAGCTGTCACCTTGGTGGGTGGTCGAGGCGGACGTCAAGCGGCATGCACGCCTGAACACCATTAACCACCTGCTCTCCAGCATTCCATACGAGCACGAGCCGAAGCCGCCGCTCGAATTGCCCGAGCGTCAGGAAGACACCAGCTACGTGCGACCGCCCCGCGAGACCATGCGCTACGTGCCGGAGGTGTACTAAAGAGACTCCTTCGGCCCGAGAAGCAGAGTTTCCGGGACAAAGATACTCTTCCGGGCAAAACTGAGCCGGTTTTTCGAGTCGGGTTCCAGGCCAAGCACCACTTGCACGAGCAACGGTGTAGCCCCGGCGGCCCACGCTTGCGGGCTGCACGAAGTCGGGTATTCGACGGGCTCAGATACCTCCGCTCGTGAGTAGCCCGCGAAGATCTCCGGCAGCCGGTAGTCGAAATGCAAGGCAGCTTCGAGGATGGCGCGGGCGACGCGGATCGCCGCATCCCGGTAGCCGTAGCGTTGTAGACCCTGTGAGATCAAGGCGTTGTCGTGCGGCCAGACAGAGCCGTTGTGGTAAGAATCCGGGTCGTAACCGCCCTCTCCCGAAGCCATAGTCCTT
This sequence comes from Rubrobacteraceae bacterium, assembly GCA_049650165.1. Classification (GTDB taxonomy): domain Bacteria; phylum Actinomycetota; class Rubrobacteria; order Rubrobacterales; family Rubrobacteraceae; genus SIRX01. The sequence goes on along the minus strand of JBARZO010000536.1, from coordinate 5,923 downwards.
ATACCCCAACCGCAGAACAAAGCCTCACTCATCAGCCGCTCCACCACCGCTCCGGCGCGCTCTTCGGATACGATGCCGCTCCAGAGAAGATGCCCGGGGTTGGAGGTAATCGAATCTACCTGCCGGCCTTCCCCGTCCAGGGCTATAGCGTAGTAGCTACGATCTTCCATCCAGAAATCCCTCTCGAAACGATCCTTCAGCGCCCCGGCTTCGCAGCGTAACCCCGCCGCGAACCGCTCGTCGCCCCAAACATTCTCCGCCAATCTTGCGGTACGCAGCAGCGTATCATAAGTATAACCTTGTACTTCACATAGAGATATAGGCGGTTCAAGCTGCTCGCCGCTCTTGAAGAGTACTCATTCTTACGAGTCCTTCCATCCCTGGTTTCTGAGGCCGGCCCCGAAAAGACGCACCTCTGTGCCGCGAGAGAATTCTCCGCGCCGGTACGAGCAGTGCAGGGCTTCTTCCAGCGTCTCACCACGCTCCAGCAGGCGGGCGTAGCTGCGGATCGCGAAAATATCCTCGAAGTCCGCCGCGCACTCGATGTAAACAACGACCTCGACCGTGGTGCGAGACTCTTTCGTGAACAGGAGTTCGTCGAACACCCGCCCCCCCCAAAGTGCGTCGCCGAACGACCCGCAACCTACCTTCGCCATTGTCCGGAAACAGGGCGAACTCCGCCCGAGAACCTCGGACGCTCGCGCCCCGTGACACGAGAGGTGTGCCGTCTACCGTCAGCACGAACCTGGAGAGGTGTCGCGTGTCCCGGTAGAACAGGCCTTCTTGCGGCGAACTGATGTCTCCACTCGCATCAGAGACCGCGTATGTGCCGGGCGAGGACACGTTCGCGGAACTTTCCGACTGCATCCCCGACCAATCCGGCATCCAACCTCCAGGTTAGCTGTACGACTCCGGATTACACGAATCCTCCTCCCTCCCGCTTCACTGCCCCGAATACTCCACCCTTGAATGCACGTTCAATCGGGATTACTATATTTATTGAACGATCAATCAAGAAAGGTTACGATGTTGGAGGAAGCTACGGATCGGCGGTCACAGATTCTGGAGGCGGCTTTCGAGGAGTTTGCGGCTAAGGGGTTCAAGGGGGCGACGATCAAGAGCATCGCGGCCGAGGCGGGGTTGCAGTCACCGGCCCTGATCTACCACTACTTCCCGGACAAGGGAGCTCTCTTACGGGAGGTCATGGAATCTCGTATTCCCATAGTTCAGGCGGTGATGGATCTCGAACAGTTGATGGACCTTCCGCCCGAGAAAGTGCTGAATCGTCTGGCGCTCGCCTACCTGGCCTTCGACCAGAAGAACACGAAAGAGTTGCGGCTCGTGATCGGGGAGGCGATTCGCCGTCCGGAGGTCGCCGAAGTCTTTATCGAAGACGGGCCAGGACGCGTTTTGGAGTTCCTCAAGGGCTACCTGGCGCACCAGGTCGAAAAAGGCCGGCTGCGGCCCCACGACGTACGCTCCAGCGCCCGAGGTTTTATAGGGATGCTCATGCCGCAGGTCATAGGCAAGGTGCTATTTCCGGCACTGGTGGAAGACGGCCTCACCGACGAGGCGCATCTGGGGACGACGATCGAGATCTTCCTGAAGGGGTTGGAGCCCGAGGATTAGGAGCAGGTAGTGAAAGCCATAGAGACCGAGGGGCTCACCCGGCGGTACGGAAAGCTTGAGGCGCTGCGGGGCGTGGACCTCACCGTATCCGAGGGAATGGTGTACGGGTTGGTCGGACCCAACGGCGCCGGGAAGACCACCCTGATCCGGGCGCTCGTCGGGACGCTGCGCCCGTCGGAGGGCGAGGTCCGGGTGCTGGGCCTGAAACCGCTCAAGGACCGGGCGGAACTCCGACGCCGGATCGGGTACATGCCCCAATCGCCCGCGCTCTACGAGGACCTCTCGGCCCGGGACAACGTCGCGTTCTTCGGCGCCGCCCATCGTCCACCGGACCTCCGGGAAAAGGTCGATGAGGTTTTGGAGCTAGTCGACCTGACGGACCGGGCGCGGGACCCGGTTCACAAACTCTCCGGCGGTATGAAGCGCCGGGTCTCTCTGGCCTGCGCGCTCGTCCACCAACCGGAGGTTCTGTTCCTCGACGAGCCGACGGCCGCCGTGGACCCGCAGCTCAGGAGCCGGCTCTGGAAGACCTTCCGGCAGCTAGCTTCCGATGGCGCGACGCTGTTCATTAGCACGCATCTGATGGACGAGGCGGTGCTCTGCGACGAGATTTCCATCCTTAGAAAAGGCCGGATCGTCGCCGCCGACAGCCCGCACAACCTCCTCGAAAAAGGCCGCACTCGCCTCGCCGTGAGGCGGAACGGTGACGACACAGAGCAAACAGTCGGGAGCCGCCCCGAGGACCTTGCCGCCGCGCTACACCAGTACGGCCTGAGATCGGACGTGAGAGCCGTGGAGATAAGACCTGACTCACTGGAGATGGTCATCCTGTCGCTCGTCGAGAAAGAGGAGGTGGAGTGATGCGCCGCACCTTCACCGTCGCCCGGAGGGTGGTGAGACAGTTGCTCCACAACCGCCGGTTCCTGGCGCTCTCCATCGTCGCGCCGCTGATCATCGTGTACTTCCTCAAGCTGTTCTTCGATACCATGCCGGCGGGCTTCGACACCGCCCGGTACGCGGTCCCGGTTGCCGCGTTCCTGGTCCACTTCCTGGCCTTCCTGCTGTGCGCCATCGTCCTGGTGCAGGAGCGCACGGCGGGCACGATGGAGCGGATGTTCATAAACGGCTTCCGGCGCGCCGAGATCATCGGCGGCTACGTGCTGGGCTACCTGAGCCTGGCGACGTTCCAGGCGGTGGTCGCGCTGGCCGAGGTGCTATGGCTCTTCGAGCTGGACTACGATTCTGGGACGCTCGCGACGCTGTTCGTGGTCGTATGGCTCCTGGCGATAGCCTCGGTGATGCTCGGCATATTCGTCTCCACGTTCGCCCGCCACGAGGGGCAGGTCTTCCCGTTCGTCCCCCTCATAATCGTTCCTTCGGTCTTTCTGTCGGGGCTGCTAGTGGACGTGGACCTGCTGCCCACCTGGGCCGAATGGCTCGGACACGTATTCCCGCTGTTCTACGCCAACGAGGTGATTCAGGAGATCATCCTGCCGAACGGAACCCTGGAGAACGTGTGGGGCAACCTGGTGGTACTCGCGGGCTACAGCATAGTGCTGCTGCTTCTGGCTTCCCGCACGCTCCCCGAGGTCGAGTAGAGAGGAGAACCATGGGGCAACCGTTCTGGCAACCGCAACCACCGGCAGCGAGGTGAATTATGACGACCGGGCAACTACAAAACCAGGGCAACACAGAGCCGGAAACGGCTGATATGGTTCAAAGCGTAACAGAGACCACCTGCTGCATCGTGGGCGGCGGGGCGGCGGGCGCCGTGCTGGGGCTGCTGCTGGCGCGGAAGGGAGTAGACGTCACGTTGCTGGAGTCCCATCACGACTTCGACCGGGAGTTCCGGGGCGACACGCTCCACCCGTCGGTCATGGAGATCATGGAGGAGCTGGGACTGGCGGAGCGGCTACTGGAACTGCGGCACAACAAGATCTCCAGTTTTACCCTCCAGACCGCCGCGGGTGACTTCACCCCGGTAGACCTGACGCGCCTCGACACCCCGTACCCCTACATCACCATGATGCCCCAGAAGAACTTCCTGGAGTTCATCACCGAAGAGGCGGCCAGCTATCCGAACTTCCAGCTCGTAATGGGCGCGAAGGCGCGGGAGCTGGTCGAAGCGGACAGCAAGGTCTACGGTGTCCGGTACGAGTCCGACGATGGCAAGCACGAGGTACGGGCGCGGCTCACGGTTGGCGCGGACGGACGCGGAAGCCGGATGCGGAAGCTCGCGGGTTTCGAGCCCATCAAGACTTCGCCGCCGATGGACGTGCTCTGGTTCCAGCTGCCGCGGGAGGAGGGGGACCAGCAAGGAGCGGTTGGGAGGTTCGGGCAGGGACACATCGCGATCATGCTGGACCGCTTCGACTACTGGCAGGCCGGATACGTCATCCCCAAAGGCACCTTCCCCGAGCTGCGGAAAGCCGGGGTAGAGAAACTGCGGGAGAACTTCGCCGCCCTGGCGCCGGAGTACGGGTACCGGGTGGAGCATCTGCAGGACTGGAAGCAGATGTCGCTGCTCTCAGTAGAGTCGAGCCGGTGCGAGAAGTGGTACAAGCCGGGGCTGCTCCTTATCGGGGACGCGGCGCACGTGATGAGCCCGGTCGCAGGCGTCGGCATCAACTACGCCATCCAGGACGCCGTGGCGACGGCGAACATCCTCGGCGGGCCGCTCTCACGCGAGGAAGTTCGGACGGAAGACCTCGCGGCGGTGCAGCGGCGGCGGGAGTGGCCGACGCGCTTTATCCAGCGGGTGCAGTCCGTGGTGCAGCGCAGCATCCTGGCCCCGGCGCTCGAAACCAATCAGCCCTTTACGCCACCGGCCCCCGTAAGGTTGCTTCTCAGCATTCCGCTCGTGCGCGCCGTACCGGCCCGCCTCGTCGCCTACGGGCTCCGACCGGTCCACGTGGAGGACGAGCAAATCCGTGTGGCGGAGTCTCGTTCAGCCTGACACGCCCGGCTGCGGAAATTGGGATCGTACGAAGGCGTCCCACGCCCGGTCCGGCAGAACCTTACGCACGCCCATCAAGAGCCAGGCCGAGGGCGTTACCGGATAGCGGGCGCGGGGTTTCTCGCTCGTGATGGCTTTCTCGATGGTCTCCGCGACCGTCTCGGGGCCGCCACCGAGCCGGGCGAGAGGCCCCTTTTCGTAGGTCTCTCTCGTAGTCCGGGCCACCGCCTCCTGAAAGCCGGCGTAGGGGTTATCATGGACCCGTCCTTTTGCCTCATCGTCACTAATAGACCCGACAGCCGTGTCGGCGAAGCTCGTGTGGATGAGACCCGGTTCGACCAGTATTACGTCGACCCCGAAGCCTTTCACTTCGAAGCGCAGGGCGTCGCTGATCGACTCGACGGCGTACTTGCTAGCGTGGTAGTAGCCGCCACCCGGGAAAGTCAGTTTACCGCCCATCGAGGAGACGTTGACGATCTTGCCGTATCCTCGACGCCGCATTCCCGGCAGGACCAACTGACACATCTCGATCAGGCCGAAGACATTGGTCTCGAACTGGCGCCGCACCCGATCCATGGATACTTCTTCGACAGCGCCGGATTGACTATAACCTGCGTTGTTGACGAGCACGCCAACCGAGCCCTCCATGCGCTCGACCTCTGCGACAGCCTCGCTCATGGACGACTCGTCAGTGACGTCTAGCGGCAGAACCTTGCATCCGCGAGCCTCCAGCGGGGCCAGGGTCTCAGGCCGGCGAGCCGTAGCGTATACATTGTAGCCCCTGTCCGCGAGGTACTCCGCCGTCGCCCGCCCGATACCGGACGAGCAGCCGGTGATCAGAACTGCCTCCCGAGACGCACTATCGGTCATTTCGAACCCCCTTTGCCGGACGACATGAACCATTCCGGCAGTAGCCTGAAGTTACCGGACGCACTGCAAGCAGCCCCGCCCATCTCTATGGTATCGTGCTCTTGTTTGAGCCTGGTATCCAGTAGGATCCGGTCCAACATGCTTCCAGAGGACGGTCGCCTCCGTTGCGGGTTAGCCTTCTCCTTCTGAAAACGTTGCGCCGATATACTTCCAGCGAACTCCGCGAAGCACCGAGATCAGCGTAGCTCCGAAAACGTGAAGTTAGAGAATGCGATTCGTCATCGCGGATTGCCCGCCGGTTTTGCCGCGCGCACTTTCCTCTGCACTCGCCGCCCTTAACGCTGCTGCCTGTATCCACCATTTTTCCGCTTTGTAGAGCTGCCGGTCGTGCTCGATGAAGAAAGCGTCTTCCTCGTGGCGGCGGCTCGACGGGTCCATGGTGCCCAGGTACTCGTCCATAGCGGCCAG
>JBARZO010000535.1:0-5987 GCA_049650165.1 Rubrobacteraceae bacterium | reverse complement strand
CCGTGGAACCGGCCGAGACCGCCACGGTCTCCGGTTAGTCAGAGGATCAGGAGGTCCATAGATGGGACAACGCAGAAAAAGAGGTTCTGACAAAGGCGAGAGGCCGGTCAAGAATCGACCGTGCATTTTTTGCCAGGAGAACATAAGCTACGTGGACTACAAGGACTACAACATGCTCCGGCGGTTCACTTCGGACCGCGGCAAGATCCGGGCCCGCCGGGTTACGGGACTTTGTCCCCAGCACCAGCGGGAGGCCGCATCGGCTATAAAGCGCGCCCGCGAGATGGCGCTTTTGGCCTACGTGGCGGGGCAGTAGGAGGAGGCTCATGCAGGTAATACTGACTCAGGACGTAGAGAAGATCGGGCAGCGGGGCGACATCATAGACGTTAGCCGCGGTTACGTGCGCAACTTCCTCGTGCCCCGTAACCTGGCCGAGGTAGCAACCCCCTCCAAGATGGAGGAAGCCCGCCGCGAGATGGAAGAGGCCGAGGAGCGCGAGCGCCGACTGGCGGAGCGTGCCGGCGAGATCGCCGCTACCCTCAACAAGAGCGTCATCACCATCGAGGCCCGCACCGGCGAAGACGAGCGCCTCTTCGGCTCCGTCACCGCCGCCAACATCGCCGACGCCATCCAAAAAGCCCGCGACGTGCGCATAGACCGCCGTCGTGTCATGCTAGATGAGCCGATAAAGTCACTCGGAACCCATCAGGTCTCGGTGCAGGTCCACGGCGACGTTCAGGCGAACGTAAAAATCATCGTCGTGCCCAAACTGTAGTTCAACTTGAGGTACACATAACACCTCGACTACAGGCTTAGATATAAAGGCTCCGATACTATTGTCTTGGGGCCTTTGTTGCTGCATATTAGGGGAATGGAACGACGGGGGAGGATCCGAGAGGTAGCCGGCGGCGCTGACGGCGCACGCGTGCCGCCACATGATCTGGATGCTGAACGGGCGGTCGTCGGGGCTATGCTCGTCTCGGAGTCCGCGGTGGCAGCGGTGGCGGAGTCGATCTCCGCCGAGGATTTCTACTCCGAAACACACCGGGTTCTCTACCGGGCCATGATGCGTCTCTACGCCAAAGGCGATCCCATAGACCAACTCACCCTCCTGGACGAGTTGCGGGGCATGAATGAAGCGGATCGGGTCGGGGGACGGGCCTACATCTTCCAGCTAGTGGAGAGTGTCCCAACGGCGGCCAATGCCTCCCGATACGCGGAAATAGTAAGGGGCAAGGCGCTCTTACGGGCTATCATAGACGCCGGCAGTCGCATCGCCGACGACGCCTTCCGTGAGCCGGACGACGTAAATGAAGCCTTAGACGCCGCCGAACAACTCGTCTACAGTGTCTCAAACCGCACGCTGCGCGAGCGTCTCTCGCCCGTCTCCGAGCTGGCACCGGGCGCCCTGGAGATGATCCAACGTCTCTACGAGTCCGAGGGAGAAGTAACCGGCGTCGAGACTGGTTTCGATGACCTGGACAAACTTACTACCGGCTTCCACAAAAGCGACCTAGTGGTACTCGCCGCCCGTCCGGCAATGGGAAAAACGGCATTCGCGTTAAATGCAATTTGGCACGCGGCGAGCGTGGAAGAGTTGCCGGTGGCGATCTTCAGCCTGGAGATGAGCAAAGAGCAGCTCGTGCAGCGGCTTATATCCCAGACGACGCGCATCGCGACGCAGGATTTGAGGAGCGGCAACGTGCGGGCCGAGGATTGGCCGAAGCTGGTGCGGGGGGTTGCAGAGGTAAGTAGGGCGCCGATCTGGATCGACGACACCGCCGGTATCAACCTGATGGAGATGCGGGCGAAGGTTCGGCGTCTCGCCAGCCGCCTGAACGCCCAGGATGAAAAGCCACTCTCGCTCGTCGTGGTGGACTACCTGCAGCTCATGATCGGCAACAACCGCGACAACCGGCAACAGGAGATAGCAGAGATCAGCCGCGGACTAAAGGTCCTCGCCCGCGATCTCGACGTGCCGGTACTCGCTATAGCCCAGCTCTCCCGGGCTGTCGAGCAACGGCACGACAAGCGCCCGCTCCTCTCCGACCTCCGAGATTCCGGCGCCATAGAGCAAGACGCGGATATGGTGATGTTCCTGTACCGGGACGAATACTACAACCCCGACTCGGACGATAAAGGCATCGCCGAAGTCATCGTCGGCAAGCACCGCAACGGACCAACCGGCAAGACCCAACTCGCATGGCTGGAGCAGTACACCAAGTTCGCCTCACTCGCCCGGCGCTAAAGTCTCAGCCCGGGTTGCTTTTACACTGCACCCGCGCCTTCCAGAATCTCCGCTATCCCGGTACAGTTCTGTTGGCGGGCATGTTGGAGTGGGGTAATGCCGTTGCCGTCGGCCAGGTTGACATCCGCTCCGGCTTCGACCTGCATCCTCACCACTTCCGTGTGGCTCGGGCCGCAATCTCCCAAGATGATGGCCTCCAGTAGGGCGGTCCAGCCTAGATTATTGACGTGATCTACGTCAACGTCGGTTTCTAGCAACTCCTGCACGATCTGGACGTATCCGCGCTCGGCGGCCCGGATGAGTCCCGTCCCGTTGTAGGAGTCGAGGCTGCGGACGTCCGCGCCGTTAGCCAGCGTCAGCTTTAGTAAGCGTGGATCGTCGCCGATCTCGCTGGTAGAGATGAGATATGCGCTCTGCTGGGTCTCGTCCTTGACGTTCACGTCGGCCCCAGCTTCGATGAGTATCCTCGCCGTCTCTACGTGGTTCCGGTAAGCTGCGGCTATGAGCGGTGTCGTGCCGCCGCTGTCGTCGCGGGCGTGTACATCCGCACCCTGCTCCAGCAATCTTTCAACTGCCTGGGTGTCACCACGACTGGAAGCAGAGATCAAAGCCAGGTCGGTCTTCCTGGTGGACTCCGTTTTCTCCTGAGTAGTAGTCGGTTCGGCTTCCTTGACCGTTCCTGCGGTAGGCGACGTTGCGGAGCCTGATTTGTTTGAGGTCTTCGGCTGCGAGCTATACGGACCGCCCGAAGTGGATGGAGAACTACAGCCGAGGAGTATCAACATTGCCAGTACAACAATCAGCCAGGGATACGATAGACAGGTGTTTTTTGCGATCCTGACACCTCTTTTGTCGTGCTCCGCCTAGGGCTGAAAGTATTCTACTTTATCGCCGCGCCCATTGCGTGGTATCCGCCGTCTACGTGGATGAGCTCGCCCGTCGTCGCGGGCCACCAATCGGAGAGCAGGCTGACCACGGAACGTCCTACCGGCTCCGGGTCGGTGGCGGCCCAGCCCAGCGGAGCCTGACGTTCCCACTCGCCTTCGATGCTCTCGAAGCCGCTGATGCCTTTGGCGGCCAGAGTCTTTATAGGGCCGGCGGAGACGAGGTTTACCCGGATACCTTTCTCTCCAAGGTCACGGGCCAGGTAGCGGGAGGTAGACTCCAGGGCGGCCTTTGCCACGCCCATCCAGTCGTAGGCGGGCCAGGCGACGCGGGCGTCGAAGTCCAGGCCGACGATTGAGGAACCGGGTTTCATGAGGTCTGCCAGGCCGACGGAGAGCGCTTTTAGCGAGTAGGCCGAGGTTTGAACGGCGGTGGCGACGGAGGGCCACTCTGCGGTGAGGAAGTTCCCCCCGAGGGCGTCGTCGGGCGCGAAGGCGATGGCGTGGACGATGCCGTCTAGCTCGCCCCAGCGCTCTTTCAGGTCTTCGGCGACGGCCTCTATATCTCCGGGCTTGTTCACGTCTAGTTCAAGTACGGGAGGCTCGGGGTCCAGTTTTTTCGCCGTGCGGCGGGTGAGGGATGCGGCGCGACCGAAGCCGCTCAGGGCTATCTCGGCGCCCTGCTCTTGGGCGAGACGTGCCACAGAGTACGCTATGGAGCGCCGATCCAGGACGCCCGTTACCAGTATCTTCTTGCCTTTCAAAAGATCCGCCATTCCATCCTCCTCGTAATCTGTCGGCCTAATAATGCCGGCCAAAGTCTACGGGATGGGCCGTCTCGTGACCAGCGAGGCCGAGGTTACTCCTCCGAGCCTTTACCGTAGAGATGCTTCTCGTAGGATGCCTTGACCTGGGCTTGCCAGGAGAGAAGATCGTAACGAAGGGTTTTGAGCTTTTCGGCGTCCTGCTCGCCCACCAGATTCTCGCGTTCGCGAGGGTCTTCTGCAAGGTCGTAGAATTCTTCCTCTTTGTTGTCATAGTAGTAGATGTACTTTTTCGAGCCTTCTATGCTCGCCAGGCAGAGGTTCTCCTGGTAGCAACTCGCCATTAGTTTGCGGTCCTCCGGAGCTTTCAGTACGGAAGTCCCGGGATACGTGTCGTCTTCGACGTCGTAGTTGAGCAAATCCGCGACCGTCGGAACAACGTCTATTTGGTTGACTGGGGCTTCTATCCTGGGGACTTTTTGGGATTGACGGGGATCGTGGATGAGGAACGGTACCCGGAGGCCTTCGTTGTAGATGACGTTGTCGTGTTGCTGCAGACCGTGCTCCCCGAAACCTTCTCCATGGTCGCCGAAGATCACGAACACCGTATCGTCGTAGAGGCCGAGATCTTTGTACTGATCGAAGAGATTTTTTAGAAAAAAGTCCTGGTAACGTACGGTATTGAGATAGTTGTTTAGTTCTTCATCTTTGGAAAATTCCTTTTCGCCGTATCGTTCCGGCACGGTGTAGTCGTGGTGGGGCGTTACGGTGAGGTAGGTTGCCAGAAACGGTTGCCCGTTGTCTTCTTTCAACCACTGCTCGCTCGGCTCCAGCATTATGTCGTCTTCGAAACCGAAGTAGTTTGCTTCTTCGAAGCCTTCCTGGTTCATTTCTTCAATGGGGAAAAAGTCGTCGTAGCCGAAGTTGTCCACTAGCTGGCGGCGACGCTCAAACTCCTCAGTCGCGGACTGGAAAAACGCGCTGCGATAGTTCTGCTCCCCGAGTAGTTCCGGGAGACATCTGGCAGGAACGGCATCTGGTTCAGCCTCCGTGTTCTTCGTGTCTAGCGGAGGCGTGACGCCGCAGTTGGCTGCGACCAGCGCCTTTGACGTGTGTGGCAAGACAGCGTAGGCGTTCTCGGCCACCAGGCTCTTCTTCGCCAACTCATCCAGGAACGGCGTAGTCTCAATGTCTTCGTTGTAGGGTGTGGTCGACCGGGCGCGGGTTGACTCCAGGAATACCATCACGACGTTTCGTTTGTCGGTCTCGGGAGTCTGCGTTAGAGAGGCATCTATGGGGGGTGTGCCGGCGACGAGATCCGTCTCGATCTGCTTCTCGAAGTCCGGTTTGTTCAACTCCGAAAGGGCTATGTTAGCCAGGGCGTCCCGGGAGAACGTATCGCTGGCACCCGTAGCACTCGGCAATGCTGAAAGTGCCCCCAGTACGATCGCCGCTATACACACGGCCAGTGAAGCTCTCCAGGCGCTTCCTGAAGTTCGAAGCGGGAGTAGCCACTGACAGGCCACAATGCGGGTCACTATGGCCGGACCGGCGATCACGTACATTAGAATTGAGGCTAACAGTAACCATTGCAGCGCCGAAGTCTCTACGCTGATTATCTTCCACGTCTCGCCGAAGGAAGAGAGCGAAAGCATGATAAAGCTGTAGTCCAACGTCGAGCCCGTAGTTTTATAGAAGAAGTGGGTGCTGGTCGTGAGGATCACCACCAGCAAGGCTGAGACATGAAACAGGGCCAGGAAGATCCACCGCAAAAACCCCCGTCGGAATACGGCAAAGATGCCGATCCACAACAGCACGTAGCCCAGGTTGAAGAATATATCGGAGCGGATCTGGTCTACGAAGCCAAGCGGGCCGGGAAGACTGAGCTGGGTAACGATTCGGACGAGCTTCAGAACTACGTTGTAGAGGACCAGCGGGAGCAACAGACTAAGAAGGTAGACCCAGTCCTCCCGGATCAGAAGCTGGTCCAGGAAAGCTGCAATACGCTTTCTTACAGGTTCGCGGTTCATGGATGCCGGGAAGTTTAACAAAAAATTTACAATCAAAGCTTTCCCGAACGCCATCGTCGT
>JBARZO010000534.1:0-3851 GCA_049650165.1 Rubrobacteraceae bacterium | reverse complement strand
CTGAACACGCTGGACATCGAGGCCATTGCAGAAGTCGCCCATGAAGCCGGCCTACCGCTAATCGTGGACAACACATTGCCCTCGCCTTACCTGGTCAACCCGCTGGCGCACGGGGCGGACATCGTGGTGGAGTCGGCGACTAAATTCATCGGGGGACACGGGACCACAATCGGCGGCGTCATAGTGGATGGCGGCACTTTCCCCTGGGACAACGGCAACTTCCCCGAGTTCACCGAGCCGGACCCATCCTACAACGGTCTGGAGTACTATCCGGTCCTGGGCGAGATGGCTTATATCCTCAAGGCGCGGGTGCAGATGCTCCGGGACTACGGCCCGGCCCAGAGCCCGTTCAACAGCTTCCTTCTGATACAGGGACTGGAGACGCTCCCGCTTCGGATGGAGCGCCACTCGCAGAACGCGATGGCCGTCGCCGAGTTCCTTACAGAGCACGACAAGGTCAACTGGGTCAACTATCCGGGACTCTCCGACCACCCGACGCACGATCTGGCGAAGAAATATCATCGGGACGGCATGTTCGGGGCCATTCTGGGCTTCGGTATCGACGGCGGCCTGGAGGCCGGCAATAAGTTTATCGACCGGCTGGAGTTGCACAGCCTGTTGGCGAACGTCGGGGATGCGAAGAGCCTGGTGATCCACCCGGCTTCGACCACCCACTCGCAGCTCAGCGTGGACGAGCAGAAGTCTACCGGTGTCACGGATGACTACATCCGGCTTTCGGTTGGATTGGAGAACATCGACGATATACTCACCGATCTGGATCAGGCCTTGAATGGAGCGTGAAGGTAGTTTGAACGAACCCCTCGTCATAAAGTTCGGGGGCACCTCGGTCGGTGACGGCGCGGCTTTTATCCGCGCCGCGAAGATCACCGCCGAGGCCGCCCGGGAAAGACCTGTAGCCGTTGTCGTCTCCGCGATGGGTGGTACCACCGACACCCTGCTCGGCTACTCCGAAGCGACCGCCAAGATGGCCGTCGAGGGCACGGACCGAACCGCCACGGGTGCGACGCGCGAGGGTTCTATTGCGGAGCTTCACCGCACGCTGGCCGAACGTCACCTAAAGGCTGCCGCCGAAGCCGTCTCAGACGAGTACCTCCCGAAAGTAGAGGAGCGTCTGCTGGCGCGGCTGTGCGAGTTGATCGAGGCGATCTCTGCCCCGGCGGATGAACCCGACGCCCGCCGGGCGGAGGTGGCGGTCTACGGTGAGCGGCTCTCAGCGGAGATACTGGCCGGAGCCATAAGCAGCGCCGGCGCGCCCGCGTCCGTGGTCACCGGAGACCCCATAGCAACCGACTCCGGCTTCGCAGAGGCTGAGGTAGACGTGGACGAGACCCGGGAGCGATGTACGCGCTACGTGCGACCGCTGTTGGACGAGCAGGTCGTCGCCGTGGTCCCGGGTTACGGTGGACGTTCGCCGGGGGGGCGCCAGACTACGCTGGGAAGAGGCGGATCGGACTTGTCGGCGACGATAGTCGGGCGGGGCATCGGCTCTGATGAAGTCTGGATCATGTCAGACGTAGATGGCGTTCTGGACGCCGATCCTCGACTCGTTCCGGACGCCGCCCTGCTGCCCCGGCTCTCTTACCGGGAGGCCCGCGTGTTTGCGGAGTTGGGTGCCAAGATCCTGCACCATCGCACGATGGAACCCGCCGCAGATTCCGGCATCGAAGTGCTGGTAAAGAACACTTTTAACCCCGAATCGCCCGGTACGCGCGTCACGGCCTTCGAAGAGGGCGCGGGCGTTCGGTGCATCGCCCTGCGGCGGAACATGGCCGTCGAAGTTCCGTGTACCAGCGGCCACCGGAACGAGGCGGCGGTCGTCGTGTGTATCGGTTCGCCGGAAAAATCTGACACCAAAATGGGGAGAAAGCTTCTCCGGGAGGCCGGGATAAGCGTCCTGCACTTCGGCAAGGCTACCGCCGGGCTCGTCTTTCTCGTGCCCGAAAGAGAGGCTGAGCAGGCGCTCCGCATTCTGCACGACGCCCTGGTTACGGTCCCCGAAGCCGGGGTCGTCATTGGTGCGGGGGAGGTTGCTTGAAGCGGTTGGAGATAGTTCAGATCGGGATGGGCAACGTCGGTCGGTCGGTGGCCCAGGTCATTCTCGAACAGCGCAAGCACTGGCTGGAGGACGCCGGCCTGGACGTCCGCTACCGGGCCGTCGCGGACACCTCCGGGGCGCTGGTCGGCGAAGATCTCTTGCCGCAGGCCATCCGGGTCAAAGAAGAAGGTGGAAACCTCTCCGAGCTGGGTGTCGAGCCGGTGGAGGATGTTCTCCTCTCAGACCCCGAGCCGGGCTATACGCGGGTGGTCGTGGACCTGGCGGTTCATGGCGGCACCTACGACCTGGATCTGCTCGGCGTTCAAAATGGTTCTTTTCTGGTCCTCTCCAACAAGGGACCGCTCTCTGAGAGCATGGAGCAGTACCGGCGGTTTACTACCAAGCTCAGGGACCGGTTGTGGCGCGAGGCGACGGTTGGGGCGGGGATGCCGATCATCTCGACGTTGCAGGGCCTGATCGAGGGCGGCGACGAAGTCTTCGAGATTCAAGCCAGCCCCAGCGGAACTTTAGGCTTCGTAATGAGCGCCGTCGAAGGCGGACGCTCGTTCTCCGAAGCGGTCAAAGAAGCCGTAGACCTCCACTACGCCGAGCCCGACCCGCGCGACGACCTCTCCGGCCTCGACGTTGCCCGTAAAGCCATCATCCTCGCCCGCACAATGGGCCGGGACGTGGAACCGGAAGAAGTACCCTACGAATCTCTCGTCCCCGAAGGCCTCGAAGACGTTTCTCAGGAGGAACTCATGCAGCGCCTCCCCGAAGCCGACGAGGCCTTCGCCGAGCGCCTGCTGGCCGTCGAGGAGCATCATATGCTCCGTTATCTGGCCCGGATACCGAAAGAAGGGCCTATAGAAGTTGGACTCGTGGACACGCCGGTAGAGAGTCCCTTCGGCCCGATAGACGGCCCCGAGAACGTCTTCAACTTCCGTACCCGCCGCTACTCGGATGTTACCCTCACGATCCGCGGACCCGGTGCCGGACCGGAACGTACGGCGAGCGGCGTCGTCTTCGACCTGCTCGACATAATGCACAAAGCCTTAGAGGATGACGGAAAGGACCATTAACATGACCGAGGGATACACCGTAGCGGTAGTAGGAGCGGGGCTCGTCGGGGAGCGACTCGTCGCCGAGCTTCGCCGCCGAGACTTTCCCCTCAAGGAACTTCGCATCCTGGCCCGCACCGAACGTCAGACCGTGCTGGACGGCGAAACGTTCGAGGTCGGGGTGGCCGAACCTGACGCCTTTGAGGGCGTGGACTTCGCCTTTTTCGCCGGGACGGAAGGGGAAAAGGGCGCGGCGGTTCAGCTCGCCCAAGAAGCTATCTCTCGCGGCGCGGTAGTCATCGACAATGGCAGTGACTTCCGGCTCGACTCGGAGGTGCCGCTAGTCGTCCCCGAGGTCAATGCCGACGCTTTGCGAGACCACAATGGCCTCATCGCCAACGCCAACTGCTCCACCACCCAGATGGTCGTCACGCTTGCGCCGCTGGCCCGCGAGTTCGGGTTGAAGAAGGTGGTCGTCTCGACCTACCAGGCGGTTTCGGGTTCCGGTCGCAGCGGGGTCGCGGCCCTTGAGAACGGGCGGGAGGATGCGTATCCGAAGCCGATAATCGGGAACGCTCTCCCCTTGATCGGGGACGTCGGCGACGATGGTTACACCACGGAAGAGACGAAGATGCGCGAGGAGTCTCGTAAGATCTTGGGTCTCCCGGATCTGGAAGTCCACGCGACCGCCGTTCGCATCCCGGTCCACACCGGGCACGCCGAGAGCGTTTACG
>JBARZO010000533.1:0-1894 GCA_049650165.1 Rubrobacteraceae bacterium | reverse complement strand
CCTCGGACACGGGCGGACGCTCCTCGCGACGGTTCTTGTTCAGGCGGGCGCGTTCGTCGGTATCGCCGTGACCGCAAGTCCGTTCTTCGTAGGGGCGATGTTCCTGCTCGCGGGTGTCACCGTCGTGGTGTGGAACGTCATCACCGTTTCCCTGCGCCAGTCCATCATCCCCGAGCGCCTGTTCGGACGGGTGAACAGCGCCTACCGGTTGCTCGGTTGGGGCGGCATGTCCCTCGGCGCCCTCCTCGGCGGCGTGCTCGCCTCCGCTTTTGGACTCACCGCCCCGATGTGGTTCGGAGCCGCGGTTCTGGCGCTCATGTTTGTAGTCGTCCTTCCGGCCGTCAACAACCGCACCGTGGCCGAAGCCCGCACGGAGTCACCGTCCGCCGGACAAACATAGGAGCGTCGAGGTCTCGCTAAAAAAGCGGTATTTCAGCTACTGGGAAGCATACCGGCAAGAGATTAGTTTATATATTGCAGATACACGCCGAACCAACGGTTCCAGGCCCGCGCCTCGGTTGCGAGCCTTCCTCCACATGTTTGTGGTAGAGGCCGGCTGGAGAGGCTGCAGGAGTCGTTTTCGACCGGCTTACCGGATCGTGAGCTCGCTTGCTCCACCCGAGACTTCGATCTCGTAGCGGTCTGAAGCCTCGTCGTAACCGGGGCTCTGGAGCCGGACCTTGCCGCCTACGGCATCGAAGCTCTGCTCGTCGAAGGTCAGCGTGGCGGCGCCGCCCTTCAAGCTCATCCGCGCCTCGACTCCGGCAGGACGGCGTATGCTCACCTTGCTCGCGCCTCCGGACAGACGTATCGGGACCACCCCCGACGGCTCTGGAAGCGTCAGTTCGAGGTCGCTGATCCCGCCCTTGAGGACGAAGGAGGATAGCCCCAGCCCGCTCAGATCCGCATCGACCTCGGATGCTCCGCCTCGCACCTCGACCTCCCAGGGTACTGCGGCGTTGAGCGTCACCTCCCCGGAATGCCCGCGCCACTTGAGGGCTCCAAAGCCCCAGGAATAGCGTACGGTTACTGTCTCATCTTCCGCTTCGACCTTCGGTGCGGGCCCCTCGAAGCGTGCCCGATAGAGGTCGTCCATCCCGGAGACGGCCCGTAGTTTGAGCCGGAGGGTCCCGTTGGCGAATACTAACCGCCCGCTCTTCAACCGGCCCAGGGGACCCGAGAGCTCGCCCCCTTCGTCTCCACCCGATTCGGCCCGAATCCTGTCGATTTGCTCCCTGGTGAAGGCGTTGGCCTTCCGCATGAAGTCAAGAAATAAAGCCAGTTCACGGTCCTCGTACTCCGACATCAACGCATCCAACTCTCCCTCCGGCGAGCCAAAGAAACCGGCCCCCGCACGCTCCAACTCTTCCAAAACGGGCCTCACGACCACCCGCCGCCCGTCGGTGGGGTCCTTCTCTCGCCGCACGTACCCGGCCTGCTCCATACGGTTGATCACGCCCGTTACCGCCCCAGTAGTCAGCCCCATCGTCTCGGCCAATTGCCCCGCCGGGATCGGCCCCGTCGAGGTGAGGATGGCTATACACTGCAAGTCGGTCAGGTTCATCCCGCTCCGCTCGGCAACCGCCTGCAAAAAGTACACCCCATCCAACGTGCTCTTGTGGCTCTCCTCCTCAAGCGCCCGGAGCAATTCTTTACGCTTTTTCGACATACCCTTGACAACCTCTGCGATCTGGCTTACCCTGCGTTTAGCTTATTTGCTAAGTTATTGATTAACAGTTACGTTAGTAAATAAGCGAAGAGAGTATAGCATGCGGTGACTTGGAAAGGAAAGGGGGGGTGAGAATGAGTTAGGGAAATAGAGAGGGTCCCCGGCGGGATGTTGGCGCATCGCCGTACCGGGGACCGTAAGTACCAGAGAAGGATCCCGCGGGGG
>JBARZO010000532.1:0-5404 GCA_049650165.1 Rubrobacteraceae bacterium | reverse complement strand
ATTTAAGCCCGATTTAACGGTGCAGACGGGCGTGTACCTCACGGGCGACCTTGCCGGGCAGGCCAGGAACAGCTTCCAGTTCTTCCAGCGAGGCGTTCGTGAACGCTTCGGGGGTGCCGAAATAGTCGAGTATTTTCTGCTTGCGCGATGGACCTACACCGGGTAGCTCGTCGAGAACAGACGCGGTCATAGCTTTGCCGCGCAGCTTGCGATGGTAGGAGTTGGCGAATCGGTGGGCTTCGTCCCGGATGCGCTGTAAGAGGTACAGCTCGGGAGAGTTTCTCTGTAGCAATACAGGCTCCGGGCGTCCCGGCTCGAAGACTTCTTCTTCCCGTTTGGCGAGGGAGCGCAGGGGGATTTCCGGGAGGTCCGAGCCAACGCCCGCCTCTTCCAGGATCGGGATGGCGGCGGAGAGCTGCCCCTTGCCGCCGTCCAGTACGATCAGGTCCGGCGCGGGACTGAATTTCTCGTCTCCGGCCTTGAGTCGTTCCAGGCGGCGCCGTATGACCTCGGCCATGCTGGAGAAGTCGTCCGCGCCTTCGACGGTCCGGATCTTAAACCGCCGGTAGTCGTTCTTGGCCGGTCGCCCACCCTGGAAGACCACCATAGAGGCGACGGAGTTGGTTCCCATCGTATTGGAGATGTCGTAGCACTCTATCCTGATGGGGGTCTTGGGCAACGCCAGCTCTTCTCGCAGGCCGTCCAGTGTGGAGGCAACCTTGTTACGCTTGGCCTCTTCGAGCACCCGCTCGTGGGCGAGGCTGAGTTCGGCGTTACGGACGGCAGACTCCAGGATGCGACGCTTGTCCCCGCGTTGGGGGCGACGCACTTCCACCCCCGTACCCCGCAGTTCGGAGAGGTGTTCGACCAGCGCTTCCTCGTGTTCTTCAGCCTGCACGAGCACTTCACGCGGCACGGCGGCGGACGCGTAGTATTGGGGCACGAACGACAGCGCCACCTCGGGGGCGGTAGCTTCGCCGTAGTTGTCCAACAAGAACGAGTCACGATTCACCACCTGTCCCTCGCGGACGGCGAAGATCTGGACGCAGGCCGTCTCTCCCTCGGTATAGGCGCCGACAGCGTCGAACGAGTCTTCCGTCGCGATGGTGGCGCGCTGGCGGTCGCGGACGTGGGAAAGGGCGGATAGTTCGTCGCGCAGCTTTGCCGCTGTCTCGAAGTCCATCTCTTTCGCAGCCTCGCGCATCCGGGCTTCGCGGTCCCGGATCAGGCCGTCTACCCGTCCCTCCAAAAACGAGATAACGTCTTCGACGATCTCAGCATACTCCGCCTTCGTCACCGCCCCGATGCAGGGCGCCACCGAGCGTCCAATGTGGTAGTTGAGACACGGAACCCCGCTCCGGCGCCCGGGCTCCGAGCCGCGACACTTTCGGAACGGGAAAGTCTTGTTCAGAACGTCGAGCGTGGCATGAACGGCACCGGCGCTCGGAAACGGCCCGAAATAGCGGTGGCGAGGGTTGTGCGAAGAACGGGTCGCAAAGACTCGCGGGTATTCGTCGCCCAGCGTAACGACGATGTACGGGTAGCTCTTATCATCCCGCAACGAGGCGTTGAAGCGGGGCCGGTTGCGCTTTATAAGGTTCGCCTCCAGTACCAGCGCCTCGGTCTCGCTCTCGGTGGCGATAAAGTCTATCTGCTCGACCCGTCCCCGAAGCTCCGCTATCTTCGGTCGTCCGTCGCCCGAGCGGGTAAAGTAGCTCGCAACCCGGCTGCGAATATTCTTGGCCTTTCCGACGTACAGGATCTTGCCCTCAGAGTCCTTGAAGATGTAGACGCCGGAGGATTTGGGCAGGTGGGATCTATCAGGGTAACGGTTCTGGGACATTGCGGAAATTATACCGCGCCGTCGGACGGCTCTACGAAACTCGTCCGGCCTCGGGCGGCAGCATCTCTTCTCCGCCAGCACGAGCATAACCTATTCCAGCAGTCCATCCTGCCGCCGCACCCGCGAGCACGGCTATGACGGCGACGAAGACCTGCAGCAGACTGAAATTGAGGATTAGTAAGACGACGGCCATGATCCCGGTGAGGACCGCCGAGACCAAGACGAGCCTTTGGCGCTGCCGCCGATCCAGAGCACCCGGAAAGACAGCGTACACCAGCAAAATACCCGCCAGTACGAAAGGCGGCACGACGAGCCAGTAAAGGGTAGTTCCGGAAGCTATATTTTCGAGCCAGATCGGAAATATGAACCCCGTCAAGCCGAAGACCGCGCCTACCGCAGTGCCGTTTCGGGTAGCCTGTTGGCGGTCGATCCGGTAGGTCCGGGCACCTACTACCGCGGCTAGTATTAGGCATGGCAGGAACATTAGAATGGCGTAGACCACGATACCTTCCAGAATACTGAACAGGTCCCACCCCGCGATAAACCAGATCGGCATCATACCGAGGGAAGCTACCGCGAGAAAAGCCAGGGTCGCCATGTAGATCCAGGTGACGCAACCAAACGCCCGGCGATAGCGAGGCCGTATACCCTGCTGTTCGGCTTCGGAGGAACCGTCCCGACTAGAGGACATGAGGCTCCTTTTCCTCTAATATCGAAGGTTCACCAACGCCGAAATGCTTTAACAGAGTCGGGGCTACGTCCGTGATCCTGCGCGGCGCCTCTATTCCGCTCGCCAACATAAAGACGTTCGAGTCGCTGGCGTGCAGAGATCCGTGATCGCTCGCCGTATGGTAGCCACCGGAGACTTCCCCAAAGGTGTAACCCGGTGTCGCAGAGAGAACCAGATCCCCGCCGCGTGAAGAGTGCAAAAACCCCCAGAGTCTCTCAAGGGCATCCGGGTAATCACCGTAAGACAGGTCATCCTCCGAGAGGGTGAGATCCAGGGCATCCAGGCTTCCTTCGAGCTCCCAGTAACGTCCGAAAGAATCTTGCGGGCCATCTCCGGGACGAAAACGTAACGTACTCCCCAGACGCCGCACGACGCCCCATTCGCCGTCGAGCCACGCCGCCAGGTCCACGCCCCGCCGCGGCAGCAGATGACCGGCAAGGGATTCCCGGTCCGCACCCTCGCGCAGGTAGAGTAAGGCCGAACGTCCATTGGGCACGGCGACCACGCTGGTACCGTTGGTGAAGCCGGCGTTGGCGCCCAGTGACACCTTCTCACCAGGAATTCTGTAGAGGCTCACGTAACGCCGCTTCGTCAGGAGTGGATCGTGGCCGTGATCCGAGAGGGCGAGCACCGCGTAGTCTTCCAGCACCTGCTCTACGCCGCCCCCAGCCTCGAAGATGCGGCCCACATATCCATCAGCCGTCTTCAGGTAGCGGCGTTGGGCTTCGAGACCTTTGTGATGCGCGACAGAGTCGCCCTTGAAGAAGTAAATCAGGTTGAAGGGCGCCGCCTTTTCTTTTACGAGCATCGCCCCGATCCGGGCGGCGTACTCGTCGTTTATCCCGGCCGAGCGACGAATACCCCCGTTGCCCTTACGTCCGCTGAAAGCCGTTTTGCGGCTATAGAAGAGATCCCCCATATAGTATTCCTTCGGCCCGCCGACCGAGGAGCCGAGATAACGACTCCCTTTGAGATAGCCACCGACGGTCTTCATTCGAACCTGATGGTTGTGGGGACCGCGCCGGATCGGGAAGTTCACGCACGCCCCATCTACCCCCTGATCGTGCAGGTCCTCGAAAAGGGTGGCGGCGTGCAGGTCATCCCGGTTCATGCGCCAGACGTTGTTATGAAACACCTTTACAGGACCGGTGGAGATAACCGTCTCGGTCATCGCGCCGTAAACTACGACGCGTTTCTCGATATCGTCGTACCAGGCGTGGCCGACGATACCGCTCTTCGCCGGGGCTTTTCCGGTGGCGATGGCCGCGGTTGCCGCCGGGGTGATACTCGGAAAAACTGAGACAGCGTCCCAAATAGCTTCGCCGCGAACGGCCAGCGCCGCGAGGTTCGGCGTCTCTCCAGCGGCCATAGCCGCCCGGAGGACTTCCGGTTTGATGCCGTCGATTACCAAAAGCAGCACGGGTTTGGGCACAGGATTGTAATTACTCTCGATCAAAGCCCGTTGATTCTACCCGGAAAGTGGGTTTCCGATGGGAAAGCGTTTACTGGCCTATAATAACTTGGAAGGCGATCATGGCTATTGTGGACACCGTGACGACTATCGCCACCAGGTTGCTGGACGCATCTTCTAGCGCGTCGGGCGTCAACTCGGAGAAGACCATCCAGATCATTGCCCCCGCAGCAAACCCTAGTCCGTAAGGCAAAACCGGCCTAAAGAACTCCACAAACAAGAACGCCGGCACCGCCATGAGAGGTTGTGGCAGACTGGAAAACACGCTCCACCAGGCGGCCCTCAAAGGGCTCACCCCTCGCGGCACGAGGACCAGGCTGATCGCCAACCCCTCCGGGATGTTATGGACCGCGATTGCCAGCGTAATAAACAATCCCAGCGCCGCTCCGCCACCGAACGAAACCCCAACACCCACCCCCTCAGTAAACGAATGGACCGTCATCACACCCACGATCAAGAGCGCCTTCCGAGAGTCGAACTTGTCCATCTCCGCAAACGCAACAGGGCTCTCCCCATTCTGCATGACCCGATGGGCCAGAATGATGAACACCAAACCGATCCCCGCACCGGCCAACGTGCCGAATGCGCTGTAGTTGATCCCCTCATAAATCAGACCAAAGCTCGCCGCCAACATTAGCCCCATTGCTATCGCATTGGATGCCCCCAACCATCGTCGTGTCAGGTTCTTGACAAAGATAAACGGCAGAGCCCCGAGCCCGGTCGCCACCGCCGTAATCATCGCAAAGAGAAAAACCTGCAATACTCCCGTAGATTCCACCCCATCATTGTAGAGCAACTTACGAGTAAATCAAGAACAATTCTTGATACCAATACCGGTAATGAGACCCGTTATCAGGTAGCCGGTAAGGCGGCGTGTGGGCCGGTCTTTCTTCGCTTCGTGGCGATCAGGCTGTGGTCGTTTATCCTTTTTCTTTCCAACCGACGCTCCTGATGACGAGGCTCAACACGATCCCTCCAACGGCCAATCCCCCGACGAGTATTATGATGCCGCTCTAAGGGTAGTCTTCGTAGGTAGTGGTTACTTGGCCGAGAGAACAACCGCTTACGGCTCGGATGGCACCGGTTCCGGGGCAGCGCCGCCGGAGGGATCTGCCGGAGCAGGGGTTTCCGAAGCCGGTGGGTCACTGGGAGCTTGCTCTTCCGGCGGCGGTTCCTCCACAACAGGGTCTTGGGGAGGTGGTTCCTGGGCAGCGGGATCTTCGGGGGCGGGAGTTTCCGGGTTGGCGGGATCCGGCGCGACATCCTCTTGAGGGGTTGCTGGTTGAGCTGGCTGTGCGCCGGGGTCAACCGGAGTCTGTTGGTTTTGGGCCGGGTCTACGGCTTCTTGCTGATCCTGGGC
>JBARZO010000531.1:0-3347 GCA_049650165.1 Rubrobacteraceae bacterium | reverse complement strand
ACCATCACGCTGGAAGACAATGGCGAGACGCTGTTGACCGGTCCGGTGATAGATCAGGCCGCCCTCTATGGGCTGCTAAGAAAGGTGCGTGACTTGGGCCTGCCACTCATCTCGGTCAATCGCGTTGAACCTGGCCAGCCAGGTGGAACAGATATCAAATAGCAAATCGAGGCCAGCACCTTAGAAAGGAAGCCAACATGATGAAGGAAAATCATTCTATCTGCGTAACGGTTGAAGTCCGAACTTCGGCCACTAGCTGGAGGGCCAGGATCACCGCCCCGAGCATCGCGCGGGCGCTGGAGCTGGCAGGTAGCGGAAAGCCGGGGCGCCGGGTGCGCCTCGTGTTCCCGATAGATCCGCAAGAGTTCTTCGCCGGAAGAGAATCGGAGGCGACCGTGAGAGTCCCCGAGCCCACGCAAGCGGCTTGAGACAACTGCTCCACGAAAGAAGGAGATACTGGCGATGTACCAGCCCAACGCAACCCACACCGCTCGCACAGGACGCGTAACCCCGCACCTTGTTGATCCCAACGGCATCGAACTGTCCTTTGTAGAAGGACCGGGAACCGATCCGCGCCTCTCCTCGCGCAGGAACGGTGCGGGTGAAACGGGAACCCGGAAAGGCCTGCCACTCATCTCGGTCACGCACGTCAACCCCGGCCAGGCAGGCGGGTCAGACGTCAAGCCGCAAATTGAAACGAGCAATTCAGAAAGGAGGACAGAATGAGTACAGACGAAAAGACTACTGGAATCGAGACGAAAGCCCTACTTTCGACACTCTGGATATTCATGTTACTAAACATGCTTTTTCGGGATTTTCACGAACTGCTCAGACCCGGAACCATAGAGGAAATGACGGCGGGTGTCGTAAATGGCACACCCATGACGGAAGAGTTGGTGTTGCTAGGCGGAATAATGTTGGAGATTCCGATCCTCATGGTACTTCTGTGCCGGATATTGAACTACCGCGTTAATCGCTGGGCGAACATCATCTTGGCTCCCGTAACAGCGGCGATGATCTTACAAAACGGGGTGAGGGATCTCGACGACATTTTCTTTGTGACTATAGAAGTCGCGGCTCTAGCAGTGATTGTCTGGGTTGCCTGGCGGTGGCGCAAGCCCGAGCTTGGTTCCAAACAAACAAATCTAACAAGTTAGGAGGAATACACATGAAAGCGTTTGTTAATCGCCAGTACGGTTCACCAGATGTTCTCGAACTGACCGAGGTAGAAAAACCTACTCCCAAAGACGACGAAGTCCTGCTGAAGGTTCGTGCCACTTCGGTCAACCCCGCCGACTGGCACATCCTGCGCGGTGATCCTTACATCGCCCGCCTGCAAGTTGGACTCCGCAAGCCGAAGTTCACGATTCTGGGTTGCGACGTAGCGGGACGGGTCGAAGCGGTCGGTGAGAACGTCACAACGCTCCAGCCGGGGGAGGAGGTGTTCGGGAGCCCGTTCACGAGCGGGTTTGGCGCGTTTGCCGAGGGTGTACGCATTCCAGAATATCTCCTGGCGCCGAAACCGGACACCCTCTCGTTCGAGCAGGCGGCGGCCGTGCCACTGGCCGCGTTGACGGCCCTGCAAGGTTTGCGCGACCACGGAGGGATTGGGTCAGGACACAAGGTCCTGATCGTCGGGGCGTCGGGAGGAGTCGGGACTTTCGCCGTACAGATAGCCAAGTCCTTCGGCGCCGAGGTGACCGGCGTCTGCAGCACGAGGAACGTGGACATGGTCCGGTCGCTCGGCGCCGACCACGTAATCGACTACACCAAAGAAGACTTCACTGAGGGCGGGCAGCGCTACGATCTCATACTCCAGGCGGCGGGAACCCATTCGCCGTCGGACTGCATCCGCGCGCTCACCTCCAAGGGCACCCTCTTGCAGCTCAGCGGAGACTCTAACGGACACTGGATCGGGCCGGTGGATCGCATCCTCAAAGCACTCGTGTTGTCGCCGTTCGTGAGCCAGAAGATGATGCTCTTCACGGTGAAACCGAACAAGGAGGATCTGCAGTTCCTGAAGCAGCTCATCGAGGCTGGCACGGTTACGCCGCTGATCGACCGTATCTACCCGCTGAGCGAGATCCCCGAGGCGATCCGGTATCTGGAAAAAGGACACGCCCGAGGAAAAGTAGTAGTGACCATCGAAGAGACCAGCAAATCATGACAAAGGAGACCGAATAATGAATCGAGACAACAAACGCATGAATGCAATTGAAGTGACAGACCTTCGTAAATCCTACGGCAAGGTCGAGGTGCTGAAGGGAATCAACCTGGAGGTGAAGCAAGGAAGTGTGCTCGCGTTGCTCGGCCCAAACGGCGCCGTCAAGACTACCACGGTTCGTATCCTGGCTACCTTGCTCCGCTTTAACGCGGGTACGGCGAAGGTCTTCGGACACGATGTTGTTCGAGAAGCTGATGCGGTGCGTAGTCGGGTGGGTTTGACGGGACAGTTTGCCTCGGTGGACGATGAACTGACGGGCCTTGAGAACCTGGTGCTGGTGGCTCGGCTGCTGGGTTACTCGTGGGGAGCGGCAAGAACTCGGGCCTCTGATCTGCTTCAGGCCTTCGGTCTGTCAGACGCGGCCAAACGCCAGGTCAGGCACTACTCGGGCGGAATGCGGCGTCGGCTCGACATCGCGGCGAGCCTGATCGTCTCACCGGAACTGCTGTTTCTCGACGAGCCTACAACAGGTCTGGACCCGAGGAGCCGCCGTTACATCTGGGACGTAGTTCGCAGCCTGCGCGCCGCCGGCACGACGGTGCTGCTCACCACCCAGTATATGGAAGAAGCAGACGAACTCGCCGACCGCATCGTCATCATCGACCACGGATCTATCATCGCCGATGGAACCCCCGGCCAGCTAAAGACTTCTGTGGGCTCGGGCATCTTGAAGATCAGCTTGAACAACGCTGACGAGCGACCCCTGGCCGAGCGAATAATCTCAAAGACGCTGGGCATCCCAGTCCAACGCGAACCGGACCCTGCCGCGCTTTCGGCTCAGGTTTCCGAGCCCGAACGACTGGCAACCACGATTGCGGCACTATCCCGGGCAGAGATCGGCCTGGCGGAGTTCTCCCTGGAGCAACCCAATCTGGACGACGTATTCCTGTCTCTTACCGGACAGGCAAATGGCATCCAAACAAGAGATAGACGATGAATGATTCACGGAAAATGAAAACTATCGATCGGGAGGAACTGAAGCGGAAGCTCGATCGCGGAGACGAGTTCGAGTTGGTGATGGTCCTCGGAAAGTGGGCCTACCAGGCCAAGCACATCCCCGGATCTCGCCACTTCGACACAATAGAGGACGGGCTTAAGGCACTGGACAAGGAAGCGGAAATAG
>JBARZO010000530.1:0-3892 GCA_049650165.1 Rubrobacteraceae bacterium | reverse complement strand
GGTTAGTAGCCGCTCACCATCAGCCTTTATTAGGTCGGTGTCGTAGCGGAGGTTCTGTCTATCGGGTCTCTTTTGGGCGTCGCGGGGGGCCGGATCGTGAGTCTGCAAATCCTCATTCTCCTTCGCTCAAGTAGTCGACGCTGACCTTCCAAGAACCGTCCTCGTTGACGAGCGGGAGGCCTTGCTTCACGGGGTTGTCCTCCGCGAAGAGCTCGCCTTCGTTTCTCTCTTCGAGCCCTGCTTTGTTGTAGGTAACCCAGACGTCCACGTCGGCCGTGTCGCCACTCTCCTGTACGTCCAGTACCTCCACGTCCTCTATTATCCCGCCGCGTGCAAGGTGGTCGGCGAAGCCCGGCGTTCCGCCGGTCAACTCGCCTATCGGTCCCTCCATCCCCTCGGCGAGGTCCTCGGAGTAATAAGATTCGAGCTTCTCCAGGTCACCCTCATTGGCCGCCTCGTAGACGGCCAGCGCAGTTTCCCCCGGGCCTAGAGCACCCGAGCAGCCGGACACCGCGACGATGATCGCTGGCAGCAAGAAAAGCAGGAGTAAAGAAGCCAGAGGCGGACGCCCCTGGCGGGTACCGCTAGATGATCTTAGCGGTCGTCCAAAATGGAAAGAATGACGGCCGTGTCCTTGCGGGCCCGGATGCGCTTCTCGCGCTGCGCGGGCGTCTCCGTGCGGGCGCGCCGGGCGTTCCGCCTCCCCGTCAGGTAGAAGACCACCAAGAGGAACAATACAAATGTTATCGTCGCAAGTCCCATAAGGGCTCACCTCCTGGTCGAGAACTCTATACCATCCGGCACGAAGAGTGCAAGCCTCGCGAGTCTGGCCGCCGCTCATGCTATCTTCCGGATCACGACGGACCTCACTACTTGCGAGACTAGTCCCGGGCTTGCCGACTGACCAGAGAAGACCCAGGAGAGCAAGTGTTTCGGGGTACGCCATACTACGTAGAGGACCACGATGGTTATGACGAGCGCCGTGAGCGTCGTGTCGTTGCCGAAGCCCTCTCCGAAGACGCTTCCAGGGTTGTTTATCATGAGACCGCCTATTGCAAACTCGGCGGCAAAGAGGAGCGGCAGAAGCAGGCAGGCGGTGATGCCCCGAGCCCACATGGCGGCGACCGACGATAGTTGAGGGACCGCCCAACAGAGCAGGGGTATCGGGGCGAGTATGTAGAGCTGGGTGAAGACGATGTTTTTTATGCCGCACATGAACAAAACCAGTATCATCATCACGAACGCCGCGGCATGGCCCAGCACGTACATAAAACCCCGGTCGTCCGGGCCGTTTGCCCCGGCTGAACCCTTGCCGGACAGGAACGCCTCCAGGCCATCCTCGGTGACGAAGGTTTGGCTAAGAGCGCTCGTGAGATCGGAAACCATCCGCAAGAGGTCGGGCAGAAAGCCAATCATGGCGAAGAAAATGAAGATTTTTGGCAGCACACTCTGCACAGCTACGTTTGCGTTGTAGGAAGCGCCCTGGAACATCATGAGATAGCCGACGTAGAGCATCACCAGGACTGCGCCCGGTTTGACCAGGTCAGAGGTCTTTTCGTAGAAGGCTCCGATGCCGCCGTCGCTTACCTCCGGCATCTGGAAGGCCTCCTCCGTCAAGAGCTTGGTCATCTCCTCTGAAGGTTTCTCTACCGTTACGCCGTAGAGCCACTCCAGTATCGCCTTGAAGGCGCCCACGGCCATCCCAGAGAAGCCGCCCGGCTCCGTCAGTTCGTCCTGGCGCTCATCGTAGTTCTGATCCGCGGAATCTCTTTCCTCCTCGTCCGGCGTCGCGGCGCCGCCCGGTTGGGCGTTACGAAAGCCGCCAGCGGGGACGCCGTTCTGGCCGCCCTCGTCGTCTTCGTTAGCCTTCTCGGCCTCCTTACGCTTCTCGTCGTCTTTTTCTTTCTCCTCCGGGGTTTTATTGCACTTCTCGGCGAGCTCTTCGGCTTCTTGGGCGCTCCTGGGGTTGGGATTTACACAGGCAGGGTCGTCGCGGTCCCAGTTCTCGTCCTGGGCGAAGACGACGCCCGGCGTGAGGACAAAGACCGCGACCAGGACCACCACGGCGGCCAGAAAGAGCAGGCCTGCGGTCCTAGAGCTTTCTCGCCACGAGTCCAGGGAGCCTCGGCTTCCGGAGTGGGGCAAGAGAGGAATCAGGTGGGCAAACGGGTTGGGCACTAAAGCGTTCCTTTCATAAGACGTTAAAAGAGGCTGTCGGCGAACTGGTAGATAAAGACGGCCGCCATGCCGAAGAGTCCTCCCCTGACACCGCGTTTGATCCAGTTAAGCCCCTTCGTCTTGTTGTCGGAGTCGAGTCCGGCGGTCGAAAGGATGCCGCCGCCGATAACGAGGCACAGCACAACAGCAGCGCCGTAGATACCCGCTGCAAGGGCCGTGAGCGGACCCCAGGGATTCCCACCGCCGGATTGCAGCAGGGCGAGACCAAAGAAAGCGATTGGTTGCATTAAGAGACCTCCTGGAGGGGTTTGGCATACAGCACGCGCCAGACGGCGGCCCAACGGGAGAGGACGAGCTTCTGGGAGTACGTCTTGCGGCCGTCGCCCTCATCGAGCGTGAACGTCGTGGTACCGATAACGCGTTCGGAAGACGTCTCCCCGATCTCGAAACTCTGGAAGGCGGCCTTATTGTTCACGCCATACTCGTTGATGCGGGAAGCAACCGTGTTGGGCACCTCGGAACCGAGGCTCTCGGGGCTTTCCCAGAACTCCGGCGCGTCGACGGTCTCACCGACCTCCCCGAGATAGTCGAGCCTTTTGGATGGCCCCTCGCCCTCGAAATCGTAGGCGGCGTCAACGAAGCGGAAGGCCGCGAGCTCCGC
Organism: Rubrobacteraceae bacterium; assembly: GCA_049650165.1. GTDB lineage: Bacteria > Actinomycetota > Rubrobacteria > Rubrobacterales > Rubrobacteraceae > SIRX01. The sequence continues at coordinate 1,053 of JBARZO010000530.1, read as the reverse complement.
CCGTTCGATATCCGTTTGTGAGAGGGAGGATGCCCCAGACCCTTTCCCCAGCGGGTCATAAGCAGGCTCATCGCTCGAAGACTGACGTGGGAGGCGGGTGCCGGAGTCTTTAGGCTCCTGCTCCTGGTTGCGGCTTACATCCTGGGCGTCTTCGGGGTTTTGGGTAGGTGTCTCGGAGTCACCAGAGTCTTTCGTCTCATCCTGGTCTCCTGAAGGTTGGCTGTTGCGGTCCGCGAAGGAGCCGGAGTCTGGGCTACCGTCTTGGGCGCTCTCTCCGGCTCTCCGACCGGCCTCTTCACCGCCAGGCTCGGACCCGCCGCCCCAGTAGAAGGCAGCGCCTATCACGAGAATCCACAGCGCTATAAATCCCCCGATGAGGTACACGGGCGCCCCGCGTTTGCGGCGGCCGTGGCGACCCCTGATGGAAGATCTCACGACGTACCTCCAAAGCTGGAGGAGAGGACGCCGCCTCCACAAGACGTTATCTGCATGTGCGCTTGCAAGTGCGCTCCTTTCTTGAGACTCCGCCGGGACCCGCTCATCCGACCAGTCTCCTGTATCCGTTCGGGGAACCGGCCCCTGAGATCGGGCCGGTGGTGACCTCGCCGCACGGCAAGCAGGCGTGGATCATCTCGTCGTTTCCGATAGCGATGCCGACGTGCCCCCCGGTACCGTCCCCGGGATCTGGAAAGACCACGAGATCTCCCGGCTCGGGTGAATCCACGGGCTCGCCGTAGTCGAGGGTGCCCTGCGGGTGGTCGGGTAGCGAGTAGCCGAAAGCACCGTAGACCGTGGTAGTCAGGCACGTACAGTCCATAGTCTGCCCGGGGACGCACACCTCCGGGCCGCCCAGGAGGTATGGGACACCCATGTACTTCTCCGCCTCGGCCACGACGGAGCTACCCGAACCAGAGGCCGTACCGCCAGAACCACCTGAACCACTAGAGCCGCCAGACGTATCGCCTCCGGACGGCGCCCCGCCCGCTCCTTGCGGCGTTTCGCAGGCCGGACCTTCGACGGCGGTGCCGGCAGCCTCGCCATCCTGATCTACAA
>JBARZO010000529.1:0-16498 GCA_049650165.1 Rubrobacteraceae bacterium | reverse complement strand
GAGCGGGCCGTTAGGAGGATCAAGGAGTACATCCGGGCCGGGGACGTCTTTCAGGTAAACGTCGCCCAGCGCTTCGAGGTGCCGTTCGACGATGACCCGATCGCGCTCTACGGCGCGCTGCGGTCCGTCAATCCTTCTCCTTACGGTGGCATGCTCTCTTTCCCCGGGTTCGCGGCGATCTCCAGCTCCCCCGAACTGCTCGTGCGACTCTCGGGGAGAACGGCCTCCACACGGCCCATCGCCGGGACGTACCCGCGAGGAGAAGAAGTGAACGGACTGCTGCTGGACCCCAAAGAGCGGGCGGAGCACGCCATGATCGTGGACCTCGAACGCAACGATCTCGGACGCACCGCGGCCTACGGGACAGTCCGGGTAGACGAACTTATGACGACCGAGACCTACTCGCACGTCGTCCACATAGTCTCCGAGATAGTGGGCGAGCTCGCGCCGGAGAAGGATGCGGTGGACCTGCTGGCCGGCATGTTCCCCGGCGGCACCATAACCGGCTGCCCGAAGGTGCGGTGCATGCAGATCATCGAGGAACTGGAGCCCGTCCGGCGGGCGCTTTATACGGGCTCTTTCGGTTGCCTCGGCCACGACTCGATGGATATGAACATCATCATCCGCACCATCCTGCTAAGAGCCGGCGTCGCCTACGCCCAGGCCGGCGGCGGTATCGTCGCCGACTCTATTCCCGCCCGCGAGTATCAGGAATCCGTCGCCAAAGCCGCAGCCCTTCTGGAGTGTCTGGGGGCCAGCCCGCCGTGAGCCTCGTCTACCTCAACGGCTCGTACTTGCCCGCTGATGAAGCTCTCGTCCCCGTTACCGACCGGGGATTGGCCTATGGCGACGGGGTCTTTACCACCGTCCGGGTCTCCAACGGCGGCCCACGTTTCTTAGAGTGGCACCTGGAGCGGTTGCTCCGGGACGCGGCGGCGCTGTATATGGAGCCGCCTCCCGTAGAGGAACTGGTGGACGCGTGTCAGCATTTGCCACATCGACTCGAAATGGAAGAGGGTGTGGTGAAGATAACCGTGACCCGCGGCGTCGGGGGACGGGGACCTTCTACGAGAAACGTCGTAGATTCCACGGTGATCGTTGCGGCCTCTGGCCTACCGGAGCCACGCCCGCCACTGCGGACGATCACGGTGCCCGATGCCCGTGGGCCACTGGCAGCCCACAAGACCCTCAACTATCTCCCGAACGTCCTGGCCTTGCACCAGGCCGAAGCCGCCGGTTGTGACGAGGCTGTGTTCGAACGGGACGGACTGCTCGTAGAAGCTACGGTCTCTAACCTGGTGGGCGTGGTCGATGGTGTACTCTGCACTCCCCCGCTCGACGGTACGGTACTCGGCGGGGTGGCCCGTCGCGCGCTGTTGGAAGCCGACGCCGTCCGGGAAGGCGAACTTCCTGTGGATCTGCCCGGACCGATCTACTGCGTCAATAATGTCCGGGGGATCGAGGAGGTTGCGGAGTTAGATGGTCGTCGAATGGAACGCGACGCCGAGCTACACGGACTGCTCCAGAAGACCCTGGAGGATCAGGCGCAGCGTAAGGCCGTAGATTAGAGGATGGAACCCGAGGGTACGCGACAAGGTGTATATTTACACTTGTGGGATTAACGACCGATTAGAGGAGGGTTAGAGATGGCTATATCCACCATCAATCCGGCTACAGGAGAAGAAGTAAAATCCTTCGAGCCGCTGGGCGAAGAGCAGGTAGAAGAGAAACTTCAACGCGCCACCGATACTTACAACGAGTACCGTAAGACCTCGTTCGAGGAGCGGGCCAATATGCTGACGCGGGCGGCGGAGATCGTGGAAGAAGAAGCCGAGAAATTCGGCCGCATCATAACGCAGGAGATGGGCAAGCCGCTCACCGCCGCCATCGCCGAGGCAAACAAGTGCGCCCGCGGCTGCCGCTACTACGTGGAGAACGCCGAGCGGTTCATGGCCGACGAAGAGATAGAGATGGACGGCGCGAAGGTCTACGTTCGCTACCAGCCGATAGGGCCGGTGCTGGCCGTGATGCCGTGGAATTTCCCGTTCTGGCAGGTCTTTAGGCACGCTGCCCCGGGGCTCATGGTGGGGAACGTGATCCTCATGAAGCACGCCTCGAACGTTCCCCAGTGCGCTCTCGCCATAGAAGACATCATCCACCGGGCGGGCTTCCCGGAGGGCGCTTTCCAGACGCTTCTGATCGGCAGCGACCAGGTCCAGGCCATCATAGAAGACAAGCGGGTCAAGGCCACCACCCTTACCGGCAGCGGCCCCGCCGGAAGCAAAGTCGCCGCTGCGGCCGGGGAGAACGTAAAGAAGTCCGTGCTGGAACTCGGCGGTAGCGACCCGTTTATCGTGATGCCCTCCGCCGACCTCGACGAAGCTGTTTCTACCGCCGTAACGGCCCGGACGCTCAATAGCGGCCAGTCGTGCATCAACGCCAAAAGGTTCATCATTCACGAAGAGGTCGCCGAGGATTTCGAGCGGCGCTACGTGGAGGCCATGTCGGCGCTGAACGTGGGCGATCCGATGGACGACGACACGGACATGGGGCCGCTGGCGACCGAACAGATGCTCGCAGACGTGGACCAGCAGGTTCGGGACTCAGTGGATGCCGGGGCGCGGGTTCTGACCGGCGGCAAGCCGCTGGACGGCGCCGGAAACTTCTACCCGCCCACCGTGCTAACGGACATCCCCGAGGACTCTCCGGCTTACAAGGAGGAAATCTTCGGCCCCGTAGCCTCCATGTTCCGCATAGGAGACATCGACGAGGCTATCCGGCTCGCGAACGATAGTCCATTCGGTCTCAGCTCCAGCGCGTGGACGAATGACGAAGAGGAGCGGGAGCAGTTCATAAACGAGATCGAAGCCGGTATGGTCTACGTCAACAAGATGACGGAATCCACCCCGGAGGTGCCCTTCGGCGGCGTAAAGGAGTCCGGCTACGGTCGTGAGCTCTCCATCTTTGGTATCCGGGAGTTCGTGAATGCCAAGACGGTCTGGATCGACGAGAGTTCCGGTAGCGAGGGCGTCGAGTAGCGAGCCTCGTGAAAAGTATTGCTACGTTATGCGGTACGAAGAGGTATCTATAATGGTGTGATGGCAACTTCTACCCGCAACCTACTGCTCGCCGCCGGGGCTCTCTGGGGCTTTGCGTTGGCCCTCGTTCCGGCGATGGTCGCGTTCGCAGGCCCATTAAACCTCAGCCCGTTCCTGATCTTCGCGCTGCTGTGCGCGACCCCGAGCGGGGCCACGGGAACCTGGGTAGCCGGTCGGCGGGCAACCCGGTCGCGGAGCCTTCGTAGGAAGTGTGGATGGCCGAAGTGGCTGCTCTCCGGCTTTATGATCGGGATTTTGCAGGCGCTCGTTGTCGGGGTGCTGGCGGCGCTCACCATCTGGTTGGCGATGACGATCACCATGACCGGGTTTTCAGTAGCAACCCCGGGGGCCATTTACCTCCTTGTATCGCAACCGAGCATATTCCTACAAAGTGCCATCGTTGCACGCACCGTCTTTGTCTATGCTCTGCTCGTCGGCTTCGCGCTGGCCCCGTTTACCGGCCTCGCCATAAACCGGGTGGCCGGGAGAGAGGTCGCGGCACAGTGAACCGCGCCGCTTTTGGAATACTAGTCAACCGGGCTTCGAGGTCCGGTGTGAAAGGAAAGCCATGATCCTTATCCGGCTCCTGGGGCTCGGAGCCCTCTATGGTCTGGGATTTGCAATCGTGAAATCTCTATTTCCCAGCCCTGTAATACTCCTGATTCTCCAGGGCGGAGAAGGTGGCGAGGGCGACTTTACCCGGCTCGTTGTCGTGTACATGGGCGTTGGCCTGATCGCCGGTATAGTCGCTGCGCCGATCTTCGGGGGTTACCTGCTCGCCCGCCGGGGTTCGCGGCAGAACGAAGGAGACGTTTCCCTCGGAACACGCTTTACCTTGAGCCTGGGCCTCGGGCTGCTTATGGGTCTGATCTCCGGCCTGCTTACCCTCGCTGTCTACGCCCTGGGGATACTCCCCGGTGGCGGCGTCCTCGACCCACTGAGCCTCATACGTAGCTCCAACTTCGCCCCCGGTACGCCCCTACTCGTAGCCTGGACCGTCGCCCGCGATCTGCTGCCCGCCGGTCTAACCGGGCTCTTCCTGGGTCCCCTGGGCGGCGGACCGCTCTTTAATCTTTACACTGGAGGACGACCCCCCGCACAAAAACACTACGAGTACGAGGATGTTTAGCCGGTCAGGCGGCAGACACAGCGATCAGCAATAATAAAAGGCTGACGACTGAAAGCTGACAGCCAAATGCTCTAAAGAATACTTACGAGTGGGGAGATCTTGCACTCCGCCAGCGAGTATCCCTCGTTCTGGCGGGCCTCCCGAACCATATACTCCAGGCAGTTGCTCCTGCAATCCACCTTGCCACAAGGAATCTCGACCGTCCCCAGGTTCTCCTCGATACGCACCACGGGGTCCAATTCATCGCCCGGCATCGCATCTATGCGACGCGCGAACTCACCCGCTTCGTAATACGTCCTCCCATAGCGAAAGATCGTCATGCCCGAATTGTACACTGGCTTGATCTGAGTCACACTTCTCTACAAAGTGTGATCGTTGAAACGAGGATATCATGGATGATATGGAACAGATAGATCGTTACCGGGGGGCCCTTCTTGGCCTGGCCGTCGGGGATGCTTTGGGGGCGCCGATTGAGGGGTTGCGGCCTGGCTGGTTCGAGCCGGTGGAGGAGATGGTCGGGGGCGGATTTCACGGCGTCGAGCCGGGGCAGTGGACGGACGATACCTCGATGGCGCTGTGCCTGGCGGAGAGCCTGATCGAACACGGTAGCTTCGACCCGACCGATCAACTCGAACGCTACCGGCGTTGGTATCGCGAGGGATACCTGAGCAGCAAGGATCGCTGCTTCGGCATCGGCGGCACGACCCGTGAATCTATCGAACGATTCGAGAAAACCGGAGAGCCGTACTGTGGAGTCGAGGACCCGAACCGGGCGGGTAACGGCTCTATAATGCGCCTCGCCCCGGTTCCACTCTTTTTCGCCCGGAATCCGAAAGAAGCCATCGAGCGATCCGCCGAAAGCTCCCGCACGACCCACGCGGCCCGCAACGCCGTAGACGCCTGCCGGTACTTCGGCGCCCTGCTGGTCGGGGCAGTGAATGGAGTCGAAAAGGACGAGTTGCTCTCGGAGAGCTATAGTCCGGTGCCCGGCTATTGGGAAGAACATCCACTTGCGCCGGAGATAGACGAGGTTGCGCTAGGTTCGTTCAAAAATCGTCAGCCGCCGGAGATAGAAGGCTCGGGATATGTGGTACGTTCCCTCGAAGCCGCACTATGGGCTTTTTACAATAGCGACTCCTTTAGCGGAGGTTGCCTTTCGGCGGTTAACTTGGGCGACGATACCGATACTACCGGCGCTGTCTACGGCCAACTTGCGGGAGCTTTTTATGGTGTGGAGGATATTCCCAAGAGCTGGCTTAACACGGTCTTTAAGATGCCCGTGGTCGAGGGTTACGCCGAACATCTCTATGACCAGCGACCCGAAACTTCGCAATTGTAGTTGGGCTCCTTGCTTGGAGGATGCGAGGTTACGAATATCGATGGCGTGCCTAGCATGAATATGGGCGCAGGTTCTGAGGTCTAACAGTACCTAGTAATTCGTGGTACAATACTAATGTTGTCACTGTACCTCTACGGGGAGGTAAGGATCCAATGAACAGGAAGAACTACTAACTAGCCGCAAGCACTGGCGTTGTGGCACGACCAGGGTTTGTCGCACGGGCTGACGATCGCCAACTCCTCACAGGAGCGGCTTCGTTGGCCCGAATATTTTGTCTCCAGGGTCTCCAGGGCTAGTCTCAGGAAGGAAAAAGCCATGCAAAAAGATCAATGGGCGCCTGACATGGCGGGTGGGCTGCGCGATGGGCCGACTGATGACGAGAGCTCACAGCGGGGGACGGAAGATCCTTCTTGGAAGCAGGAAGAGGCGCTGACTGCGGAGCGCAACCGAGTCCAGAACGAGGAGCGGCGCCTGACTAAAAAAGAGGATGCTCGACGAGACAGACTCGCCGCCTGGAAATCTTTTATGCAGGCGGAGCAGCGGGATCTGGAGCTGCGGAAAAACGGTCAGCTCGCCGGACTGTTGGGTGAACCCCAACCGGGCGAGTCAACGGACGCTTTGCAACGTCTGGCCGCGGCGGACCAGAGACAGGCGGAGCAGGAGCTAGTGACGCTGATGAGCGGCGGAAAGACTTTCTACAAGCACATAGAAGAGCTTTCAGAAGAGGATATGCCCGCCCGGCGGGCTGCAGAGAGGTTACGCACGACGTGGCTTAAAGAGCGCCGGGACGGATGGCTCGGTAGAGGGGGAAGTCATCAGTAAGTCCCATAGGGACAGCTACAGACACCAGGGGCAAGCGATTCATTACTCAGGCTGAGGCGTCAGTTCTCGTATCGGTTCGGCGAGTTCACTGGTGAAGAAGTCGAAGAAGCCGTCCGGGTCGGGGCCCGCGTTTATCAATGCGAGGTGGTCGAAGCCGGCGTCTACGAATTGCTGGGCGACGGCGAGATGCTGTTCGGCGTCCGGTCCGCAGGCGAATGTTCCGGCAATGTCATCCTCGGTGACGAACGACGTGGCGGCCTCGAAGTTGACCGGGTTCGGCAACTCCGCCAGAACTTTCCAGCCCATGAGTCCGAAGCGGAACTTTTCGTGGGCCGAACTAACGGCGTCACCCTCATTGGGCGCCCAGGAGAGCGGTACTTCGCCGTACTTGGGTCCGGTTCCACCGGCCTCTGCGTAGGCGTTCGTCAGATCCGGCCTGGGCTCCGTGGTAAAGATCCCGTCCCCGAGCTCGGCCGCCAGGCGGGCCGATGATGGACCACCGATCGCCACGGCGATGCGCGGCGGCGTCTCCGGCAGGTCGAAGACCCGGGCATCTTCGAGTGTTAGGTGCTTGCCCTCATAAGAGTGGTACCCGCCGGACCATAAAAGACGGATGATCTCCAGAGACTCACGGAACATCTCGTGACGCACGCCCACCGCCGGCCAACCGCGACCGACGATGTGCTCGCTGAGTTGCTCACCGGCCCCGACTCCCAGGGTGAAGCGTCCCTCAGAGAGCAGCGCTGTCGTGGCCGCAGCCTGGGCGATTATGGCCGGATGGTAGCGGATAAAGGGGCAGGTGACGCCGGTGGCCAGTTCGATGCTCTCGGTTTGGGCCGCCGCCGCGGCGAGCATGGACCAGACAAATCCGGAGTGTCCCTGGCTGTCGAACCAGGGATGGAAGTGGTCGCTAACCTCGACGAAGTCGAAGCCGGCTTCCTCCGCCCGCACGGCCTGGCGAACTATCTCCTGGGGTGAGTAGACCTCCGAGATCAACTTGTAGCCTATTTTCATGGGGTTCCTTTCTCTAATCAGTAACGCTGGCTGTAAAAAGACGATAAAGATATCCATACTTCACGCAACGATTCGTTTCTACCACCAGGAATATCTATCCAAACTGCGAGGGTTTCGAGCCGAGTAAATTTTGCAAGCTCGGGCGACGTGCCGGCTGTCACCGAAGTGGAGTCTCGGAAAGGTCGGATTTTCGGTTACGGATCACATACCATAGGAAGGATGTCGGAGATCGGGGAGGCATAAGGTGAACGATGCAGGAAACACACCAGAAGAATTGCCCGACTTTCAGTAAACAGTAGCGAGCTTCGTCTTAGAAAACGGTATCGAGGCGACGATACAGGATCGTCTTTTGGACCTCCCATCAGAGGTAGGTGAGTTGTCGAAGGAATATCTCAAGGACACAAACTACGGGCGCGAGCCGTTCGACGGACCTTCAGATAGCTGGCAAGATGAGCTTGGCGACGTATTGTTTTCTCTAGCCTGCCTCGCCAACAGTACCGGTGTAAATCTTGAAGTGGCGCTACGGGAAGCGCTGGACAAGTACGAAAGGTGGCTCTGCCGCGGAAATAGCCCCGGTTCTGAAAACCAGGATAGCCAGTCCTCTACCCCGGATGTAAGCTAGTGCCTGCTGCGCGTTAGCGTTTGCAGCATGCAGAGAGTACGTAGCGAGAGGCCGGCGAACAAGAGGTGGCTGGCATCGGGGTCGGGTACACTGGCAAGTATGAAGGCCAGTGCGGGTTCGACTATTCGGCGCCGCGTGGGTGAGGGACTCGGACGTCTGCGGGACGGAGGGTGGCCGATACTGCAGACGGCGCTTGCGGCGGCCCTCGCCTGGTACGTGGCGGGCTGGATCTTCGAATCCGGCAACCCGATAGTCGCCCCGGTGGCCGCGATCATCTCCGTAGGGGCCGCCGCCGGACAGACACTGCAGCGCTCGATCGAGTTGGTCTTCGGGGTCGCTTTCGGAATCGCGATCGCCGACCTTATAGTTTCCCTGATCGGCAGCGGAACCATCCAGATTGCGATCGTGGCAGCCCTCGCCATGGGAGCTACGTTGGTTGTCGGGGGAGGACCTACGCTGGTTACACAGGCCGGTATCTCCGCGGTTCTGGTGGCTACCTTTACTCCCTCGACGGCCGGTTTGCCCCCCGATAGGTTTCTCGAAGCCCTGATCGGGGGCGCCGCCGCGCTGCTGGTGAGCAGTTTACTCCCAAGCGACCCCGAGGGCCGGGTCAAGAAGGCGGCCCAACCTATCTTCAGAGACCTCGTAGAGGTGTACCAGGAGACGGCCGCGGCGCTCCGGGAGGAAGACCTCGACCGGGCCGAAAGGGCGCTTTTGAAAGCCCGCAGCATAGACCGGCGGGTGTCGGACCTCCAGGACACCCTCGAAGCCGGGTTCAGGATCGCACGCTACGCGCCCCCGCGTCGCCGGGCTCTCGACCGCCTCGGTTACTACTCGTTCGCCACCGGCAAGTTGGACCTGGCGGTCCGCGACACCCGTACGTTGGCCCGGGCGGCGGCGGCCCTGATCCGGGAAGAGAAGACCCCGCCGCACCTGCTGCCAAAGGCGATACTGGAGCTTGCCGAGGCGGTAGAGAACCTCTCGAAATACCTCGAGAACCCGATCGAGCCTGCGGACGTCCGGGAGCCCGCCCTCCGGGCCGCCGAATACGCTACGTCGGTGCTCAGGGAGCACCGCGACCTCGAAACCAGCGTGCTCGTGGGACAGATCCGCTCGACCACGGTAGACCTCTTGAGGACCTCGGGTATGACATTCTCCGAAGCCGTACAAACCCTCCGCGAAGCATCCCGGCGCGACTCGGAGACATCGCACAACGAGCAAGATGACTAACCACGACAAACAGTGCGCATCGCGCCCGAACGCGAGAAACCGCTGCGTAGGTTAAGGTAGAGGACTATGAACGACCTGCTGCAAGGAAAAGTCGCCGTAGTCACCGGGGCGAGCCGACGGCGGGGGATAGGCGCCGCCATCTGCCGGGCGCTCGCCGCCCACGGTGCAGACGTACTCTTTACCTACTGGAAGAGTTACGATCGCGAGATGATCTGGGATGCAGACGAAGACGGTCCTGAATCCTTGCTGGAAGAATTGATCGGGCTGGGTGTCCGGGCGGAGGGGCTGGAGATGGATCTCTCCCAGCCGGAGTCCCCAGAACGGTTGCTGAATGCGACCGAAGAACGACTCGGCCCACCCTCCATCCTCGTAAACAACGCCGCACACTCGACGCGCGACGGCTTCGAGCAATTGGACGCGGCCACCCTTGACGCCCACTACGCCGTCAACCTGCGGGCTACCGCGCTGTTGTGCGTCGAATTCGCCCGACGCTACTCCGGCGAACCGGGCGGCAGGATGGTCAACATCACCTCCGGCCAGTTGCTCGGGCCGATGGTCGGGGAGTTGGCCTACGCCGCTACCAAAGGCGCCGTCGAAGCCCTAACCGTAACGCTAGCCGCCGAGGTCGGACACAAGGGCATCGCCGTGAACGCCGTCAATCCCGGTCCCACGGATACCGGCTGGATGACAGATGAGTTAAAGCAAGAATTGGCGCCGAAGTTCACCGGAGGGCGGGTCGGAGAGCCGGAGGACGCGGCGCGGCTCGTGGCGTTTCTGGCGGGCGAAGAGGCGGCCTGGATCACCGGCCAGATCATCAACTCCGAAGGCGGCTTCCTCCGCCAGTGAGGCACATCTCCAATTCGTGAGTTACCATGTTTGGATCATGAAAGAAACCAAGACCTACCTCCCGAAACTCTTCAAAGACCCGCCAAAAACGCTGCTCGACGACGGTGAAGACGAGCTGAACGCTTACATCCGCGGTCCGATCTTCCCCCGCCCGGTGGTGTACGCGTTACTCGCTATCTTTGGCGTCTCAGCCATGTTGGCCGCAGACTGGTTCGCGCTCTTGCTGCTCAACTCCGACGGCGTGGTTGGTAGCATTGGCATCTTGAACGCACTCCGCGTGATGGCGGCGTTCCTGGCGGGCATCGCGGTACCGTCGGCCCTGCTGATGTTCCATTACCGCCGCATCTACTCTTACATCTCGGAGGAGAACGTATTCTTCGCCATCGCCTTCGCACTCTCCTTCATAATGGGCCTGCCGTGCGCCCTGGTGGGCATCTTCGGATAGCGGCCACGGAATATTTTTATCCTGCGGACCGAAGCGCGTAAACCCACGAGTATCTATGCTTCTCCGGATACGTGGACTCTGGCCGGGCTAATCTGGCCTGTGTACCGGTGCGTAATCGAGGTGGGTGCCCAGGTTTCCCTCGTCAAGGGCGAGCGGAATCAGCCACCGCAGGTTCGGTATGGTGTCCAGCGTAGGAATATCTTCCACGGCTGCCGTCACGACCTCCTCGGTTTCGGCACTGTACAGCACGTCGAGATCTCCGCGGGTGGTAAAGAAATGTAGCCGGTCTTCCTCCGTCGTAGCTGTGCAGAACAACCGCCATCCTTCGACGCGTGCGCCAGTCTCTTCTTCAAACTCCCGCACCATAGCGGCATAGGGCTTCTCTCCAGGTCCGACTTTGCCGCCGATGCCGTTCAGCCGTCCGCGTTGCCACTCGGGTTTGAGCTTGCGGATCAGGGCGACCCGATCCTTACACTCCGAGAAGTAGAAACCCGCTACATAGTCCAAGTGTCTCGCCCGGTTTGCGGCGCTGCTCCCATGATCGAAATCATACCCTTCCTTGGGGAAAGCTTCATCCAGCCACGAAAATCGACAACCAACTCCTAAGACCTCGCCATAGAAGCGTTACACAGTTCTATACCTTCCGCGAATAGAAGAGCTTTCTACTGTAGGCGTCATGGTCGAGATGAGCGCCGACATTCATCCTCAAATTGATACCGTGGCTTCCAGCGGGAGCGTTAAGGAGAAAGTGGCACCTCCACCTGGTGTGGGGACGAGATCGACGGTTCCGCCGTGCTGTTCGGCGATCTGACGGGTGATGGCGAGGCCCAGGCCGGCTCCACCGTGGCCGTTGCGGCTTCGGGAAGCGTCTGCCCGATAGAAGGGCAGGAAGATCTTGTCGGCGAGTGCGGGTTCGATGCCAGGACCGTGGTCAATGGTGGCGACGGTGGCAACAGTGTGGGTAGAGCGTAGTTCGATGCGGATGGCCGTGCCTGGTTCGGTGTGCTGGCAGGCATTGGCTCCCAGGTTGATGAGCGCTTGATGCAGTCGCCCGGCGTCACCGAGCACGATGCTGTGGGCGTCAGGATCGACATCGAGGTCGATGTTACGGTCAGGGAAGGCGGCCTCGAGATCGTCTGTCACGTCCGTGAGGACCTCCCGCAAGTCGATCCTATCGGTGTTAGTGGCGCCGGGTGGGTCGTGGCGCGTGAGGTCGAGTAAGGCCGCGACGAGTTGGGACAGGCGTTCGCTCTCGCTTCCCATTCGGTGCATGGCGCGATCCAGGGCGCCTGGTTCCTGGAGCATGTCGTGGGCATACAGGTCACTGTACCCCTTGAGCGCGGTAAGGGGGGTGCGCAGCTCATGCGACGCGTCCGCGAGGAAGCGCTGCATGGCGTCGCGGGCCTGACGAGCCTCCTCGGCTGAGTGTTCCCGGTCTTCGATGGTGGTTCGAAGCTGGAGCAGCATGTGTTCGAGGTCGGTGGCGAGGTCAGCGGTCTCTCGGGAGCCGCCGGGTGGTTCAATCTTCGTGTCGAGGTCGCCTCCCGCGATGCGGCCCGCGGCGTTGCTCATTCGGGCGACGGGTCGGGCTACCGCCGTGGCTATTAGCAAAACGACGAGGCTTTCGAGCGCGAAGATCACGAGCCCGCCGACGATCAGGCTGCGTCGTAGGCTACCGATGGCCGCATCGACCTGTTCGAGGGGGAGAGCGGTTACGACAGTCGTGTCGTCAGAGGCCGACGTCGCCCGCACGCGGTAGCGAGGGCCGTCTCCCAGGGTTTGAGTGCCTTCGGCGCCGGCCAGCTCGGCGAGTTGCGGTTCGGAGAACGGATTGTCGTTCCCGGCTTGCTGTTGGATCCCACCTTCCGAGTCAAGGATCAGGTGGACCGGCGCATCTATGTCCGAGGCACGCCCGGACTCGACGTCTAAACGGTCCAAGTTTGTCCGCTCTGCCCGGACGAGTTCCTCGTCCACGCTGGAGGTCAGATCCGCGAGCGCATTACGCTCGACGTAGATGGCGAGGGCCACGAAACCGACCGACACCGTCAACAAAATTGGAAACAACATCATCCACCGCAGGGCGGGCCGTCTCATGTCTTGCTCTCACGGAGCACGTAGCCGACACCGCGCCGGGTATGGATGAGGGGAGGGTGTCCGTCGTCGATCTTGCGGCGCAGGTAGCCGATGTAGATCTCGACGACGTTTTCGCTGCCGTCGTAGGCGGAGTCCCACACGTTGACCAGGATCTGCGCTTTCGATACCACGGTTCCGGCGTTGACCATCAGATAGTGGAGGAAACGGAACTCGGTCGGTGATAGATCTACCAGGACTCCTGCCCGGCGTACCTCCTGACCCGCCGGCTCCAGGCTCAGGTCTCCGACCCGGATCGTATCGTCCGATACGTCGGCAGCCGTGCGCCGGAGGATGGCGGCGGCCCGGAGTACCAGCTCATCGACGCTGAAAGGTTTGGTCAGGTAGTCGTCGCCGCCGGTGACGAATCCGCGGATCCGATCATCCGCCCCGTCGCGGGCGGTGAGGAACAGCACCGGCGAGAACCGTCCGGCTTCGCGCAGACGTCGACAGACCTCGTAGCCATCGAGCCCCGGCAACATCACGTCGAGCACGATCAGGTCGAACGACGTGGTAGTAGCGAGTTCGAGAGCAGACTTGCCGTCGTCAGTTTGGGTGACCGAATGCCCCTGGTAGCGGAGCGCGGTAGACACGACGTCGTTGATGGAGGACTCATCCTCGACCACCAGAATGCGGCCAGAAGTGTTACTGGGAGAAGCGTAGTTCATAAATATTAGTCAACCACCGAAACCTGTGAGAAACCTGTGAGCATTCTATCAGGGTCTCCACAGCCAGGGTGTCTAAGATCCCCATATGAAAACCCGAACAAGGAGTAGATATGACTGCTAGATCCACCCGGCGTTTGCTGATCGTCATCGCCGCTGCCTTCGCACTGGCGCTCTTTATATCGGCCTGTGGGTCGAGCAACGAACAAGCGGGTAACACGGAAGCGGATACCGCCACGACCAACGAGCAGACCGACGAATCGACCCACGAGCATGGTGCGACCGAAGATCATACACATACAACCGGCGAGTCGACCCACGAGCATGATGATGAAAGCACGGAAAACGAAAATACAAGCCAACAAAGCGAAAGCCAGTCTCAAGTAGCTAACGATGTATCGTTCGTTGACGGTGCTCTGGCTGGAGCAGTTTCAGAGGTCGACTGCACTTTATCTGATGGGACTAGCGCAACCTGCAATGAAGTAACTATTGCGGGCTATCCGGCTGATGAGGAAGTAGGACCTTTCTGCCCGGACACAACATCTACATCAGCCGAAGATGCCGGCATATGGTTGGATGGCGAAAACCTCTACGATGCGGACGGCGAATTTATCACGAGCCTTTCCGAAATCTACGGTGACTCTAACTGGCAGCTATACAACGACGACGGTACCGTACGCATAACTGACACCCAAGAAGCTTTCGAGGCGGCAGCACGACCAGATGTTTCAGAGGAGTATCAGAACTACTGCGTCGAAGGACAAATAGAATGGCTTGATGGCGGTGAGCCAGTTGAATCGACATATCTTATCCCGCAGTCCCCGGACAACACGGGTACTGCCCAGCAGATCTCCGGCAGTATAGGAGTTACTCTAAACGGAGTAGTTATCGACCCGTCCGCGCCAGTTGATGCCATCCTGGGAGCATATACCATTGCCGCGTTTGACGATTGCGGGGGCCACATCAACCCCGTCGAAGGCTATCACATGCATGCTGCAACCGGTTGTTCTGAAGTAGGAGATGCTCCGGAAGGAGAGACTCCGGCTTTCGCTATTGCTATGGATGGGTTCGCGATTCACAGCCCGTACGAAGAAGGTGAGGAACCATCCGACTTGGACGACTGTGGCGGGCACACAACTGATGAGCTTGGATACCACTACCACGCAAATCCACCTGAAGAGAATGCTGTGCTCAGTTGTTTTGTAGGGTACGCCGAGGAAAGTCAAGCTCAGGCCGGGCCCCCGCAATAGAAGCGAGCTCTCCCAAACTCTAGATGAAGTCAACCACCGAAACCTGTGGAAACCCTGAAAGCACTCTATCAGGGTTTCCACAGCTAGGGGGTCTAGGATCTCCGCATGGCAACCCGAACAAGGAGTTTGATATGAACGCTGGATCCACCCGACGCTATCTGATAGCGGTCGCCGCAGCCCTCGCACTGTCGCTCTTTGCTGCGGCCTGTTCTTCGACCAACGAACAAGCGGGTACCACCGACGAGCCAACTAATGAACAAGCGAGCACCTCCGTTGAATCAACTCATGAGCATGCGGGCACTACAGGCGAGTCGGGCCATGAGCATACGGGTACCACCGGCGAGTCGACCCATGAGCAAACCAACGAGCAGGCGGGTGCTGTGGGAGCCGATACCACTACAGACAACCTCGAGGGCCTGACCGCGGCCGGTATCGAGGCGGCGCAGTGGTCCGATAACATCGAGATTACCTACGGCGACGGGACATTTCGTTACGTCTCCGATGGCATCCCGAGCCATGAATATGACGACCAGTACCTGATCCCCCTGGGTCCCCCGGGCACCCCTGACCCAGAGTTCGAACCCGTCGACGCCGAGGAACTCGTCACCGAAACGCCGCTGGATGGCGAGATCACCCTGAACCCCGTCTACAGTGAGGAGACCACGTCAACGAGCCTGGGTATGATCGGCGTAATGATCAGTGGCGCGCAATTGTTCAACGACTACGAGGACCCGGAACGAAGCCTCGTCGCGATCGACGGCAACGTCACCATCGACGGCGTGTCGTTCATTGACGCCTGCAGCGCGCACACGCTGGCCCAAGGTGGCGACTACCACTACCACGGTGTTCCTTATTGCATCTCCGAAGATATCGATGAAGAAGGTGAACACTCCAAGATGCTCGGAGTGCTCTTGGATGGCTTTCCGTACTACGGACCTCAAGACGAAGACGGCTCAACCCTCACTAGCGACGACCTCGACGAATGCAGCGGTCACGAAGGGCCAACGCCAGAGTTCCCCGAGGGCATCTACCATTACCATCTCACCAAGGACCAGTCACCGTACTCTATCGACTGTTTCCACGGCGAGATCGACGCCGAGACAATCGCCGCCGCTCCCGTTATTCCTCCCCACGACCACGGATAAAGCCATCGGCAACCCTACTCAGTAAAGGAGACCACCGTGCCCAGAACAATCCACACCGCGGCGTCGCGCACTCGGTGCTCCTTGATATACCTAGACCATTAAGGTATAAAGATACGACAGACGAGGAGTAAGAGACAGCCGATGGAATACACGAACCGCCAGTATTGGAACGACATCATCAAGATGAGCCTCTGCAAGTTCTTTATCCTGCGGGTGCTCTACGGGGAGCCGTCTTACGGGTACGAGATCATCGCCCGGGTCGCCCGCATGACGGAAAACTTCTGCGCCCCGACGGAGGGAGCCGTCTACCCGGTACTCAGGGAATTTGAGCGGGACGGCTGCGTAACCAGCGAGAAGCAAGTCGTCAACGGCCGGGAGCGCAAGGTCTACACGCTGACGCCTCTGGGCCGGGAAGCATTCGAGGTGGGCGCGGAAGTCTGGCAGGAGGCGACGAACCACATCTACGGAGCCTCGCAGGTACTAGACAGGGAGAAGGCCGGCTAAAAAATTTGTGCTAATACATCGAACATCGAGGTATAAGAAAACGTGGAGGTTAGATGGTGGCTAGCGCGCTCTGGCAATCGCTGGGCTTCTTCGTGGTCCTCATGGTCGAGTTGGCGGTGCTGTTTATCGTGGTTAGCGTACTGGTGGGACTTTTGCAGGAGTACGTTTCTGAGAAGACTATCCGGCGGGCGCTCACCCGGCGGTGGGGGATGGGGAACGTGCTGGGCGCGGCGTCCGGGGCGCTAACACCTTTCTGCTC
>JBARZO010000528.1:0-2003 GCA_049650165.1 Rubrobacteraceae bacterium | reverse complement strand
GCCCTGGCGCAGTAGTAACTTCGTACAGAAGACCGTCAGGCTTGGTTATCCGGCTTCCGTTACCTCGTCTATATAAAGTTGCCAGGGTGTCAGGATCTCGTAGCCGTCAGCGGTCACTGAGATGGTGTGCTCGTACTGCGCGGAGAGCTTCTCGTCGGCGGTTACGACGGTCCAGCCGTCTTCCAGAAGACGTATCTTCGGCGTACCTGAGTTGATCATCGGTTCTACGGTGAATGTCATGCCTTCTCGCAGCCTCAAACCGTGTCCCCGACGGCCAAAGTGTTCGACGTGCGGCTCCTCGTGTAGTTTCCGGCCTACCCCGTGTCCCCCCAACTCCCGCACGACCCCGTAGCCGTGATGTTCAGCGAGTTCCTGAATGGCGGCCCCTACGTCGCCGAGCCGATTGCCGGGCTTCACCTCCGCCAGCCCCGCATAGAGGCATTGCTGCGTAACGTCCAGGAGCTTTCGCGATGATGGCGAGACATCGCCGACCGGATACGTGTAGCACGCATCGCCGACCCAGCCGTCCAGAACTACCCCGATGTCGATGCCCACGATGTCACCCTCGCCCAGCTTCCGGGACGTCGGAAACCCGTGGACAACCTGTTCGTTGACGGCTGCACAGACCGTACCCGGAAACGGAGGCACGTGGGGTGAGGGTTGGTAACCCTTGTAAGGTGAGTAGCCGCCACCGGCAATTAGGAACTCTTCGACAAGCCGGTCCAGCTCGTCCAGCCGGACTCCGGGACGCACGTGCGGCCTGAGCATGGCGAACGCCCGGGCCACGAGGTCACCCGCCCGCCGCAGACTTTCGATCTCGTTTTTGCTACGGAGCACTACCATAAACGTTTCCTACCGTAGCATATTACCGATAAAACGATTTTCTAAGAAGTCTTAGCCCGGCAGTTGCTCGTAGTTGCTGGGCTCCATGATCTTCGAGGCAATACCAAACTGCTTCCAGCAGCGTCGCCAGTAGTCGCGAAAGTCGAAACCTCCCCGCCGGATCGCCGGACCGTGGTTGCGCCAGACGACGAGGATTGCGCCTAAATACAGCGTGCGATGAAGGAGGCGAGTAAGGGTCATGGCGGGCTTCGTGCGGTCGCGGCGTAGGATCGCCAGCCGCTCAGCTTGAAAGCGAACGTGCGCCTCTTCGTCGCGCAGGACGCGGCGGCAGATGGCACGCAGCATCGGAGAGCGGGTGGCTCCCTGCAATGCTGCGTAATAGACCTCGGCGATGATCTCCGCCGTTACGAGCACCGCCACTGAAACCTCCAGTCCCGCCAGGTTGCGGAGTTTCCTGAAAACGCTGTCCGCCCAGCGATGCTTTATGGTGCCGAAGCCCTCGGTGGCCAGAAAGTCTCGCAGGTACCGGGCGTGCCGCTGTTCCTCCCGGATAAAGTACTCCACGGCCAGCAGGTACTCCGGGTCTGCGTTCTCTCCCGCGTACTCCTTGGCGCGGCGGTGCAGGTTCTTCCCCTCGGAGTTCTCGCCGAGCTGGAACTCTTGAATCGAGGGGATCGCCGCTTCCCGCTCAGCCGCCGTTAGTCCGGGTACACCCTCCGGCAAAACTTCGGGTTCTTTATTGGCCCGAAAGTGCTCCAACCACTCCCGCGAACTCAGCGGACCGGAAGAAACCCTGAACTTTTCCATCATCCCCGGGCTCACGAAAAGCCTCCCTACCCAACGTCAACGTCGGTGGTGTCTACTTCCCGAACCCCGTCCAGGCCCATCAACTCCGCGATGTTTTCGTCCAGGTCTTGCTGCGTGGAGACCGCGCCGGTCAACTCGACCACGCCGTCTTTTACCGCCCGAACTTCCAGGCCTGTGCCGTCGAGCAGCTTTTCTACGTCGTCCCCGAGCTCTTCGCCCTCGTTTAGCGCCGGGTCTACCTCCGCCTCGCCGGTGTCGGGGTTTATGTAGGCGTCTGTTCTAGGATATCCGGAATCTACCGGGGTGCTTGCTTCGTCTTCCCAATCTTCCCGGACGAGATCCGCCTCGGACTG
>JBARZO010000527.1:0-8574 GCA_049650165.1 Rubrobacteraceae bacterium | reverse complement strand
CAGTAGCTGAAACCCATCTCTGTCAGGCTAAGATGCCCGACGAAAACTCTGGATCAGCACCTCTATATCCCTCTCACCCTGCCGGGCGGTTTCAACTTGTGTCGCGCAAGTAAAGCCGTTTGCAGTCATCATTTCCCGGAAATCCGGCGTGTCTCTACGACAGGGAGTGGAGATCAGGGCTTCGCCGTCCGTCGCGAGCAGACCCGGTATCAAAGTCGCGAGCGCCGGCAAGTTCCGTTCCTCGTAGAGCACGTCGGCGGCAAGCACGAGATCAAACCGTTCGAGGTTTTCTTCGTGCGGCGAGTGCCAGTCTAGGTGAGCCGTATTTAGTTCCAGACCCGTGTTGAATTTCGCGTTCTGCCGCGCGAAGTCTAGTGCTATCTCATAGTGGTCGGTTGCCGTTACTTCCGCGCCCCGGTCGAGGGCCACCACAGCGGGCAACCCAACTCCGCAACCGAGTTCGATCGTCTTCTTATCCGACAGGTTCCGCGCGGAGAGATAGCGGGCGAGGGCTACGGCGCTCGGCCAGATCGTCGCCCAGTACGGCAACCGTTCGTCGAGGTCGAAGTCTTCCTCGTCTATAAGGGCTTCAGCCGAATCAGGATGCGCAAGACAGTAAGACTTACCACCCACCTCTACGCGAGACTCTGACAGACTAGTTCGGCCCGAAAGGTAGGTTTGCAAGTTCTGCAACTCGTCGGCTTTTATGGTGATTTGTTTCTAGACTACGGGTGCGGTGGCTTCGTGGGCGGCGCGGTTCTCGCGCTCTGCCTCGGCGAGTTGGGCGATGCTGTAGCGACCGAAGACATCTTCGAGGGCGACGCGGGCCTCGTCCCAAACCTTGCTGGTGACGCAGAGCGGCGCGTCTTTTATGTAGCAGACGCCGCCCGCACTACATCGGGCGGGACGGACTTCACCGTCCAGAATCTCCACGATGTCGAGGACGCTGAGTTCTTCGGGAGGCATGGCGAAGCAGTAACCACCGTGCGCGCCGCGCCGGCTCTCGAGCACGCCCGCCCGGCGGAGATCGCCAAAGATCTGCTCCAGGAACCGCTCCGGGATATGCTGGCGACGGGCGACTTCGGCGACGCCAAGAGTTTCACCACACTCGTTCAACGCCAACTCGACCAGGGCCCGGGCCGCATACTTGCTTTTCTGCGTAAGCCTCACGAAAAACCACCAACCTGAATAAATTACTGCCATCTGATTGTAGCAGATATTCGCAAGTTGGGGCGCCGAAAAAATCTACTCTTCTTCTAGATCCCGGTTGAGATACTGCTGCATGGCGCTCTCTATACGTTCCCCCGTTACGAGGAAGACAGTGCGGCCACCGATGCTGACGCCGTGGTCTCCAATACGCTCCAGGTAGTGGACCATTAGGGCGGCCCGCATCCGCCATTCCGGGTCCCCGCCGCCCCCGTTAGAAGGATTGGCGATGAGGTTGATGGCTTCGGAGTAGAGGAGGTCGACCTTGTCGTCGGCAGCTTGCAGGTTCCGGGCCCCCTCGGCGTCTCGGGCTTTGAAAATCTCCAACCCTCGGTGGAAAAGGTTCTTGGCCGTTCGCGCCATCTCCAGTAAGGTCTCGGAGAGTTCTTCGTCCCGCTCGCAGTCGGTGGTCTCGGTTATGGCCTGACAAATGTGTTCCGTAAGAGTACCGGCGCGGACCAGGTGGTTATTCAGAGCCTGCACCGTGTAGATCAGTCGCAGGTCCCCGGCGACCGGGGCTTGACGGGCCTGGAGGATCATACACTCCTGGTCCAACTCCGCCCCCCGTGCCTTGTAGAGTGCGTCCACTCCGACTACTTTCCCCGCGATCTCGGCGTCGTAAGACTCCATACCTTCGACCATGTACTCCAGGGAGTGCTCGACCTCTCCGCCTAGCTCTACGACTCCGTCTACCAGTTGCTCGAGTTCTTTTCTAAAAGCTTCTCGGGGCATCGTCTACCCAAACTTACCGGATACATACTGTTCTGTTTCTTCGCGCTCCGGGTTGGAGAACATCTTCTCTGTATCGTCGAACTCCCAGAGACGGCCGGGCGCTCCCATCTCCGTGATGTAGAAGAAGCCCGTGTAGTCCGAGATACGCGCCGCCTGTTGCATGTTATGGGTAACGATAACAATGGTGTATTGCTTCTTGAGGTCGTTCATCGTATCTTCAATCTTCTGGGTCGAGACTGGATCGAGAGCGCTCGCCGGCTCGTCCATCAGGATGACCTCCGGCTCTACCGCTAAAGTTCGGGCGATGCACAAACGTTGCTGCTGGCCGCCAGAGAGGTCCAGCCCGCTCGTCTTCAGCCGATCCTTAACCTCGTCCCAGATAGCGGCCTGCCGCAGTGAGCGCTCGACAAGCTCGTCCATGTCGCCCTTGTAGCCGTTGATCTTGGCTCCCCAGGCTACGTTATCGTAGATAGTTTTCGAGAACGGGTTCGGCTTCTGGAAGACCATCCCGACGCGGCGGCGTATCGCTACCGGATCGGTGTTCTTGTCGTAGATATCCTGGTCCCCGAGCTTGACGCATCCTTTAGCGTACGCCACCGCGACGACCTCGTGCATCCGGTTCAGGCAACGCAGATACGTGCTCTTCCCGCAGCCGGAGGGTCCGATCAAGGCGGTAACTTTGTTAGCCCGGATCTTCATGTCGACGTTCTCGACCGCCATAAAATCACCGTAGTAGGCATAAAGATCCGATACCGTCATGCTCCGAGAATAGTTGTCGAGGTTAGCGTCGTTCCGCTCACTGCTATATTGCTCCTCTTTGCCCTGCTTCTGTCCCGAAGTCTCAGACACCTTCCGTCCTTCGCTAGCTCGCTCCATCGTCACCCTTTGATCCGTCCTCTCTATCGGCTTATTCTGTCAGTTTTTTAGGAACGTTTCTGCCACCGGTTGCGGAGTATTATCGCCGATGAGTTCATTACCAACAGTAGTACCATCAATACGACTATCCCGGCAGCCGCTATTGTCTCCTGGAATTCCGGGTTGGGCTGTGACACGTATGAGTAGATCAGCATTGGAAGAGCGGTAAAGTTGCTGAATGGTCCATCAGGGTTGAATGTTAAATAAGTTGCGGCCCCGATCACGATCAGAGGCGCCGTCTCGCCCAACGCCCGCGAAAGCGCCAGAATTGTTCCGGTCAGGGCGCCCGGAAGAGACATGGGCAAAACGTGGTCTCGGATAGCTTGCCAACGGGAAGCCCCAAGCGCGAAAGCCCCCTCTCGCACCGTGTTCGGCACCGTCCGTATCGCCTCCCGCGCGGAGATTATGATAACGGGCAGAATTAGCAAGCTCAACGTAAGGGCGCCGGAAAGTATGCTCTTGCCACCTGTCAGAGGACCAAGGTAACCAACGAAGATCGCCAGTCCTAGCAGACCGTAAATTATAGACGGCACGCCCGCGAGGTTGGCGATGTTGATCTCAACGATCCGGTTTATCCAGGTATCTTCAGCGTATTCTTCCAGGTAGATTGCCGCCCCAATACCCAGCGGCACCGCGAACAGCGCCGTCATAGCTATCAGCCACATAGAACCCAATAACCCCGGCAGGATACCCGCTATTTCGGGGCTCACAAAAGAGGGAAAATTGGTTATAAAGTCCCAACTGAGACCGGGCCATCCGGTAACAAGTACATCCACCAGTAAGACCGCGAGAACCACGATCCCGATAATAGTGGCGACGAAAACCACACCTATGAAAATTCGGGCCATCCAGTTCCGCAGCGCGGTCGAAGGTTTGAAGTGGTCGTTCTGGCCAGGGGTTCGCTGTTCCTGTGTTTGCGTGCCCCGGCTCATTACTCGTAACCTTCCTTGTAGCGTCGGACAATGAGGTGGCTGATAATATTGAGCACCAAGGTCAGGAGGAATAAAGTTGCCCCGACCGCGAAGATCGTCTGGTAGGTAATAGTGCCCTGGGCCGTCTCACCGCTGCTGACCTGAACTATGTAAGCCGTCATGGTCTGTACAGACTGCAGCGGGTTCGCCGTGAGGTTGGCGAGGTTGCCTGCCGCAACGGCCACGATCATGGTCTCGCCGATGGCGCGGGAGAGGCCGAGCACGAAGGCCGCTACGATTCCCGACAATGCCGCCGGGACTACTATCCTGGTTGACACCTCGAATTTGGTCGCGCCGAGAGCGTACCCGCTCTCCCGCAGTCCTCGCGGTACGGCGTAGATAGTATCCTCGCTTACCGAAGCGACCGTCGGGATGATCATGATTCCCATAACGAGTCCGGCGCTAAGGGCATTAAAGCCTGAGATATTTGGGAGGATAGTGTCTTTGAGCAAGGGAGTTACGAAGGTCAGAGCGAAGAAACCGTACACGATGGTCGGTACGCCGGCCAGAACTTCCAGAGCCGGTTTCAATATTCCCCGTAGGCGTGGCGGCGCATACTCGCTGAGATAGATGGCGGCCAACACACCCAGCGGAATCGCGACGGCGGCGGCTATGACAGTCGTCAGCATCGTACCGCCGATGAGCGGCAAGATGCCGTATTTGGGGTCCGCAAAGGTGGGCCGCCAGGTAGTGGTGAAGAAGAATTCGATTATCGAGACTTCTCTGAAGAACTTGGCCGACTCGAAGAACAAGATAAAGACTATGCCGGCGGTCGTGAAAATGGAGATGTAGGCGCAAGTCGCTAGGAGAATCCGGTAAATTTTCTCTTTCACCGTTGCGGCTTTGGTTTTTTTGCCCCAAAGGTCCTTGCCGGATTGTGATCTACTTCCCGCCTCGGTCGTCAAACGATACCTCCACAAAGGTTGGAGCCGGCTGAAGAACCGGCCCCAATATTAACAGTCACGGCTACCGGTCAACAAGCAACCTACTTAGACTGCTTCAGTGCCGACTCTATGTCGCCACCGGGCAGCTCTCCCTTATCGTTGTAGATGGTCCCAGTGGTCCCGTCCTCCAACTGAGTGCGGGTCTCCGCCAAGGTGCTGTCGGGCAAGTTGACGTACTGAGCCTGCTCGACGAAGTCCTTTACATTCTCCAGATAGTAGTCCACGAACGGCTGGAGCACCTGGTTGTCTTCCAGCTTCTTCTTGTTCACGTAGATGAACAATGGACGGGAAAGGACATACTCGCCGGAGCTGATCGACTCGGTGCTAGGCTCCACACCATCGACCTTGAGCAACTTCAGGTTTTCCTGGTTCTGCTCGTAGTAGGCGAAACCGAAGTAACCTACACCATTCTGATCGCCGGAGATACCCTGGACCAGAATATTGTCGTCCTCACTAGCTTGGTAATCGGAACGGCTCGCGCCTTCCTCACCATTGATAACTTCCGTAAAGAAGTCGAACGTTCCCGACTCTGTTCCCGGTCCGTAAAGCGCCAGCTCATTGCTCGGCCAACTAGAGTTGACGTCACTCCAGGAACTGACCTTGCCTTCGGACTCCGGTGCCCACATGCTGTTCAACTCGTCAGAGGTGATGTCGGTTACCCAGTCGTTTTCCGTGTTGACGGTCACCGCGATGCCGTCCAGCCCGATCGGAAGCTCGATGTACTCCACTCCGCCCTCTTCGCAGGCGTCGATTTCTTCCTGCTCTATTGGTCGGGAAGCGTCGGAGATATCAGTATTACCGCTACAGAATGCCTCGAACCCGTCGCCGGTTCCCTTGCCGCCAACAGTAGCGTTGAAGCCCGAATTCTCACTCTTGAAAGTCTCCACCGCTACCTGAGAAATAGGCAATACGGTGCTTGATCCTTCAAGAGCGACCTTACCAGAGACTTCCTCGCCTCCACCACCACCGCTATCACTACCTCCGCCTCCGCCGCCACAGGCAGCCACTATCAACGCCACCGCAGAGAGACACACCATAGCCAGCCACAAACGCACGCTCCTACTCAAACCCTGCACTCCTTTGCTCGCAGATCCGATACTCTGATTGACGCTCAAGGCAGGATGATAGGGCATCCGTCCCGGGGTTTAGTTTCACTTGTGTAAACTCTATGCTAAATCTGTGTTAAATATGATGATTCGTCTGTATTTAGCCGATATTCGCAAACGAACCTCTCGAATGCACTCGAACAGACCTTCGGGTTCTCGGTGCGTTTACAGGAACAACTTGGCCACCACCGGGTAGTGGTCGCTCGGATATATGGGCGGCTCGGCCTCGTAGACGACGCGGCAAGAAGTGTAGGCCGCCGATGTTTCGGGGCTGAAGCCTCGGACCAGGATCCAGTCCAAACGTCCTTCTTTCTCCGGCTTCCGTGAAACAAACTCCTCTCCTTGAAATTTATGGAAGGTGCGGGTGGGTGGGTTGCCTGCGAGCAAGTGTGCGTCGCCGAAACCGGCTTCCGTGAAAATTTGGTGAACGGGCGAACCGGGGTCGGCATTGAAGTCACCGGTAATTAGAACCGGCAGGTTTTCATCTACCAGCTCTTCTAGCCGACGGACTATGAGTTTCGCACCCTGCCGCCGCGCATCAACGCTTTTGTGATCCAGGTGGGTGTTGAGATGTGTGAACTCCACACCGGTTGAGGACGTCCGGAACCGGGCCCAGTTCGCCGAGCGGGCCTGGGCTGTCTCCCAGGAGCGAGAGAACTTCTCCGGGCTCTCGCTCAGCCAGAAACCCCCGGTGTCCAGTAGATTCAGGCGCACTGGGTTCCAGTAGATCGCGTTGAAAGCGTGCGGGCGGCGGTTCTCGTACTTCGGCCCCAGTACGCGCTCGTATTCCGGCAGGTTACGACGGTAGAATCGCCCGTTCTCTTCTTGAAATTCTTGAAAACCTACGACGTCGGGAGCGTAGCGACGTATCATCTCGGCGTTCAGGCGCGCCCGCCGGCTCCAAATATTCTCACCGTCTCCACGCCGCGCGCCCCGGATGTTGAAGGACATGATGGATACCTCGTCCGCACCACGTTTAGCGAGGGGCTCTGTGTTCGCAAGGTCGAGGCCTTGGGGCTCAGCTCCCCGGCGACGAAGCCTATCTCGGAACCGGGAAAGCAAAGGTATATCCGCCGGGGTCCGGCTACTCCCACTCGATGGTGCCGGGCGGCTTGCTGGTGATGTCCAGCGCCACGCGGTTGACGCCGGGAACCTCGTTGATTATGCGGTTGCTGATGCGCTCCAGGAGGTCGTACGGGAGCCGCGCCCAGTCGGCGGTCATGGCATCGTCGGAGGTGACGGCCCGGATCATGATGGGGTAGGCGTAGGTTCGGGCGTCGCCCATAACACCTACGGAGTGGATGGCGGGCAACACGGCGAAGCTCTGCCACAACTCGCGATACAGTCCGGCGTTACGGATCTCGTCCTGAAGAACAAAATCTGCCTTGCGGAGTATCTCCAGCCTTTCAGCCGTAACGTCGCCTATAACCCGTATAGCTAGACCGGGACCGGGAAACGGCTGGCGCCAGACCATCCGATCGGGCATTCCAAGTTCCTCTGCTACCACCCGCACTTCGTCCTTGAAAAGATTGCGAAGCGGTTCGACGAGATCCAAGTCCATGACTTCCGGCAAGCCCCCGACGTTGTGATGGCTCTTTATCTTGGCGGCGCTGCGGGTCCCGCTCTCTATTACGTCGCTGTAGAGAGTGCCCTGCACGAGGAATCCGGCGTTCTCTATATCTCCGGCCTCCCGCTCGAAGGTTCGTATGAACTCTTCCCCGATGATCTTACGCTTCGCCTCCGGGTCGGTTACGCCGCCGAGTTTGTCCAGGAAACGAGACGTGGCGTCCACGTGGATCAGGGGCACGTCGGAGTTTTCTCCGAACGTCTCCACGACCTGTTCGGCCTCGTTCTGCCGCAGCAAGCCGTGGTCAACGAACACACAGGTCAGATTGTCACCGATTGCGCGATGCACGATCATCGCGGCGGCGGATGAATCCACCCCGCCGGAGAGCCCGCAGATAACTTTCGAATCCCCGACCTGAGTCCGGATCTTCTCGACGGCATCCGTAATGATATTGACCGGCGTCCACTCCGGCTTGCTGCCGCAGGTTTCGTAGAGGAAATTCTTGAGAATCTCCATCCCGTACTCCGTGTGTCGCACCTCGGGGTGGAACTGGACCCCGAAGAAAGCGGCTTCCGGGTTCTCGAAGGCGATAATCGGGACGGAAGGAGTCTCAGCGGTTACGGTGAATCCTTCGGGCGCTGCCAGAACAGCATCGCCATGGCTCGTCCAGACTTTCTGTTCGTCGGGCGTGTCAGCGAAGATGCCGTCGTGGTTCTTTGCCTGGAGGTCCGAGCGACCGTACTCCCGGATCTGGACGGCCTCTACGTTACCGCCCAACATAAGCGCCATGAGTTGCATCCCGTAGCAGATGCCCAGAACCGGCACGCCTAGATCGAAGAGCGCAGGATCTATGCGCGGCGCCCCATCTTCGTAGACGCTGTTGGGTCCACCGGAGAGGATTATTCCATCCGGTTCACGGGCTGCTATCTCCTCAACGGGGGTGTCGTGAGGGATTAGTTCGGAGTAGACGCGGGCTTCGAGGACGCGACGGGCGATGAGTTGGGCGTACTGGCCGCCGAAGTCTAGGACGAGGATCAAAGCTTATCCCATCCCCACGCCCTGGGAACGCTGCTCCGTCTTGCCCTCGGTGTTCAAGGACGGCGCGTACTGTACCTCGGCCTTCTGGAACTCCT
>JBARZO010000526.1:0-5092 GCA_049650165.1 Rubrobacteraceae bacterium | reverse complement strand
AACGACATCTGGAGCAACTAGAAGCCGGCTTGCTCGAATGGACCGCTTGGATGAAGACCCGGCTGGACGCGAACGAGTCGCGGGAATCTATCGTCTCCGAGTTCGAAGACTACGTGACAGAGGGGCTGATCCGTGCGAGGCTCGGGCCGGCAGAGCTACGAGAGTACGACATCGCTGACCCGGCCTGGATGAACGCACAGGGCTTGATCCGTTACTGGCAGAAACGCCGTCCCGTCGACCACTAAACGTCCTGAACCAATCGGAAAACCCTCCTCAACAAGAAGAGCGCCAGCCTGTAAGAAAGACCGACGCTCTTTGAAATTTCCAGCTAAAGCATTACTGCTTACCGGACGAAACTATTAGCGGAACTCTTTTACTCGATAAAGCCTTGATCCTGGAGCCACTGCTCAGCTACGTCCTCCGGGTCCTCGCCGTCAACATCCACGGAAGCATTGAGCCTCTGCATCGTCTCCGTGTCCAGCGCCTCCGCCACAGGGGTGAAGGTATTGTCGAGGCCGTTCTTGTTCTCGTCGTATTTCTCTTTCTTCAAGTTTATCGCCGGGTTGTAGATCGGGAAAAACTCTTCATCGTCTTCGAGAAGCGTCAAGTCCAGGGCCGCGATCCTGCCGTCGGTAGTGAACACTTCACCAAAGTTGCATTTCTGTCCCTCATCCGTGGCTGTGTAGACCGGTCCGGTGTCGAGAAGAGCTACGTTGCTGCCCGGGAACTTGAAGCCATACTTCTCTTCCATACCGGGCAAACCATCGTCGCGCGAACGGAATTCACTCTCCACGCAGATGGTAGCCTCGTCGGGATTATTCTCGAGCAGGGGTCCAATATCCGATACCTTTTCGATGCCTTCGAGTGCGGGAACCTCTTCAGGAGCCTCTGAGCGCATCGCTAGAGCGTAAGTGTTGTTGAACGGCGCCCGTTCCAGCAAGACGATGTTGTTCTTCTCTAGTTCTTGCTCTTTAGAGACTTCGTACTGTTTATTGGCCGGGAAGACCGGATCAGTATTTCCGAGGTGGTTGATCCAGTTAGTTCCCGAATACTCCCAGTACATATCTATGTCGCCGCTTTCCAGTGCCGCTCTCGTGGCATCGGTGCCGGCAAGTCCGACCTGATCGTCTACGTCCGCGCCCGTGGCTTCAAGGGCTGTGAACGCAATGTAGCCCAGGATCAACTGCTCGGTAAAGTCTTTGGAACCAACAATGTAGCTAAAATCCCCGTTGTCTACGTCGGCCAGAGGACCGGCGGCCTGAGAGCCTCCGCCCACCACATTGCCGCATCCGGCTACCACTAACGCCAGAACAGCCGCCAAACTCACGAGCCTTATCAAGGCTTTATTTCTCACAGCTATATTCCTCCTTTAGATCAACAAGCTTCTTTTACAAAACCTAACTTTTCGACGCTTCTACAAACCCTTGGGTCGTAGCACATCTTCGACGATCCCCGCAATGTAGTCGATGGTCAGCGCCAGAACGCCCGTCAACACGGCGCCAGTCACCAGTATCGAGTTCCGGCTCAACTTAATGCCGGAGTTGATAATGTCCCCCATCCCACCGGCGTCAATGAACGTCGCCAGGGTAGTGGTACCGACCACGATTATCAGAGCTGTCCTGATGCCAGCGAGCATGATCGGGATCGCCAGCGGCATCTCGATGCGGAATAGCACCGACATCTTGGTCATGCCCATCCCACGCCCGGCTTCGATAACGGATGAGTCCACCTGCCTTATCCCGACCATCGTGTTCCTCAAAACCGGCAGGAAAGCGTAGATGATCAGGGCTATAACCGCGATACGGAAGTTGAAAGCGATCACCATAGCCATTATCACGATGACGCCGATGGACGGTATCGCCTGCCCGATGCTGGCGACGCTGACTATGTACTCGGACACACTGCTCATGAACGGCCGGGTGAGAATGACCCCGGTGGTAACGGCGAGCGCCACCACTATCACCGTGGCGTACGCGCTGATCTCCAGGTGCTGCAACACACGCTGCACAATGTACTCCTGGTTCAGGGTCCGCTGCTCTATGCTGTCGAGTTCCAGGCCTGAAACCCACAGGTAGAGCGCCGCGCAAACGGCTATGAGAAACGCGGGCATGATGAGATAGCGAGCCAGCTTGCTCGCAAGGCCAGGACCCTTCGAGCCCTTGCTCGGCTGCTTACTCCCACTGTCCTGAGGTTCCGGCGCCTGTTGGTCTCTCTCGGTACGTTCCTCAATCTTCTGGGCACTGGTCATTGACTCTCACCGCCTCCCAGGAGGACGCCCGGCGAGCCGGGATAACTCTTTAAGAAACCTCTCAAGCCTGCGCCTCCTCTTGATCGAAGGCCTGCTTGTCCGGATCGCGCATCGAGTCGATCATCTCCAGGACTTTGTCGAAGTCGACCACGCCTTTGTAAGCGCCTTTTTCGTCAACTACTATCGCAGATCCCTTGTAGGAGACGATCATGGTATCGAGTGTCTCGTAGAGGTTGGCATCCTGCTCCAGTATCGCAACCGCCGGCCATCCCGCCTCTTCGAGAGGAACGCCATTGGTCTCGATGTCCTCTATATTCACCCACCGCTGCGGGCGGTCCTGGTCGTCGAGCAGTAGCACGTGGTTCTTACCGGTGCTCTCCATCTTTCCGCGAACTTCGTCGTGGCTATCGTTCAAGTTGGCAACCGGCCATTCCGCTGGCTCGATCTCCGAGACCTTGGTGAGGCTCAGGCGCTTTATCGAGGCGCCGGCACCAACAAAGTCCTCGACGAACTCACTAGACGGGTCGGTCAGGATATTCTCCGGCGTGTCGTACTGGGCTATCACGGACTGCTCCTGAAGAATGGCAATTCTGTCGCCCATCTTTATGGCCTCGTCTATATCGTGAGTGACGAAGACGATGGTCTTCTGTATTTCCTCCTGGAGCCTCAAGAACTCATCCTGTAGCCGGTCGCGCGTGATGGGGTCTATAGCCCCGAAAGGTTCGTCCATCAACAGGACTTGCGGGTCGGCTGCCATCGCCCGGGCCACCCCGATGCGCTGCCGCTGTCCGCCGGAAAGCTCCTTGGGGAAACGGTCTCGATAAGAACGATTTATGCTGACGGTGTCCAGCAGTTCGTCGATCCGATCCGAGGTTTTCTGCTTGTCCCAGCCGAGCATCTTAGGGACGGTGGCGATGTTGTCCGCGATCGTCATGTGCGGAAAGAGACCGATCTGCTGAATCACGTAGCCAATGCGGCGGCGCAGGTTGTCCGGGTTGACGCTCGTTACGTCTTCGCCTTCGAGGAAGATCCTACCGCTCGAAGGCTCGATGATCCGGTTGACCATCTTCATCGTCGTGGTCTTACCGCAACCCGACGGTCCGACTAGAACGACGATCTCGCCCTTGTATATCTCCATCGAGAGGTCTTTTACCGCCGGCTCATCCGTACCAGGGAAGGTTTTGGAGAGGTTTTCCAGGTGGATCATAACCTCCCGGTCATGATTTTCTTGATTGTTGGCGTTGTCAGTCAATTAATTGAGTCCCTTCGATGTCGTAAGCTTGCTAAAGACCGAGAAAAATGCCTCGAATAACAACGCTAGCACCGTGATGCCCAAAGTGCCGGCAAGAACTGATTCAATGGCCCCCGCACCGCCAACGCGGGCGAGGCCGGAGAAAATATAACCACCGAGCCCCGGTCCGTTGACGTAAGCTGCGATCGCGGCGATACCCAATATGAGCAGCCCGGAGACCCGGACACCAGTGATTATCACCGGCCACGCAAGCGGTAACTCTACCCGTACCAGTTGCTGCCAGTTACTCATCCCCATTCCTTTTGCGGACTCCGTTATGGCAGGGTCCACCCCCTGAAGGCCGGTGATAGTATTTCGCAAAATGGCAAGAATAGAGTAGTTCACCAACGCAATGACCGTCGGTACGTAGCCTAGTCCAAATATAGGGATCAGCAACCCGAAAAGAGCGAAAGACGGAATAGTAAGCATCGTCGAAGTCACGGCTAACAGACCCTGAGCAATAGCCTTGCGACGGTAGGTTAGTACACCCAGAGTTACGCCGATAATAGTGGCAATGATCAGAGAGAGAAGCACGACCTGTACGTGCGCGATGGAGTCTTCCAGCAAGTCGTCCCAGTCATTTAACAAATACTCGAGAAAATTTACCAACAAACTCTCCTGTCCATGCGTCTAATCCGCTGCGAAATCCTGTACATACTATGCTGTTTTGCTCCTTTCAATTTTATTCCGCTACAAGCCAAATAAGCCAAATAAGCCAAATAAGCCAAATCCCTTTGCTTGATTCGTATTGATTATACAGAGACGCAAGTATACGGTCAACGGAAAATCGCATCAAATGTTTCATTTTCGTTGACGGAGAGGTTCAAATTAGCCTACTTTGGTTGCCTGGAGAGCCCCGACCTTTCATCTAGATTTCTTCGAAGCATTGTGTGAGCTTTCTATGTCTCCATGCGTGGCATGGAGACATGTTGACCTGACATGTTGGTGTCAGGAGCAGGCCTCTAGTGAGGCCGGGTCAGTTCCCATACCGTGCAATGTACTACCGTAACAATTCCTCCAGCTAACGGAAACGCGGCGATCCACTTCACCAACGCTCCGGTTGCCGAAGGCCTCGGAGATGCAACAACCATCAGGGCCGTAGACGCCTCCCGGCGTCCCGAACCGGGCTTCGGGGTAGACACCGACCTGATTGGCGCTCGCCAGATACACGCCGTTGTCCAGGGCCCGGGCGGCGCAGGAGAGTTCGTATTGGCGGGCGTACAGTTCTCGCCATCCAGCGGGAGCCAGGATCAGCTCGGTCCCATCCAATGCGGCCTCGCGGACGACTTCCGGAAACCCGAGATCCCAACAAATGACGAGCGAGACGCGCAACCCCCCGGCTTCGACCGTCGGTAACTCCACGCCGGGTACGAAAACCTGATCCTCATCCGTCTCCCGAACCAGATGCCGCTTTCGATACGTGAGCAGTATGCCTTCAGGTCCGATGAGGTTGGCACTGTCGGAGACGCCGGATGGACCGGCCGTTCCCGGTAGCCGCTCGGCGAAACCGTAAGCGATGTATATATCGAGGGAATGGGCCAGCGCCACTAACC
>JBARZO010000525.1:0-9663 GCA_049650165.1 Rubrobacteraceae bacterium | reverse complement strand
GCAGAACCCGTATACTGGGCGTCGAGAAATAGTAGTTTTAGTTTCGCAGGGGGCGTGTTGCTCGGAAGAGAATCTCGTTTGACGATGGTTGTGTGGCGGCTATTGCTGGTGACGACGTTCGTCATCGTTGTGGCCGGGGGGTGCAGCGACGAGCAACAACCGGTTGAAAGGGTCGAAGGAACGGTTGTTAGCAGCGGGAGTCTGGTCGTAGGGTACGACGAAGAGCCGGCCATCCTGAATCCGTTTATCGTCGGCGGTGAATCCGAGGCTACGAGCGACATGATGGCCGGCGTCTTGGAAAAACCATATGAGCTCCAACCGGACCTCAGCCTCGCTCCCGAGCTGGCTGAGGGGGGTCCGGTGGTCGTTAGCAAAGACCCACTCATCATCGAGTACCGGTTGAAGGACTATCTAACTTTCTCCGACGGCGAGCTTCTTACCAGCGCGGATGCGAAGTTTACTTATCAGGCGATAATGAGTCCGAGGAACAACACCATCAGCCGTGATGGTTGGGACAGGATCGAGAAGTTCGAGGTACTCGACGAGCAAACCGTGCGCATGAACTTTTCCGAGCCTTACGCTGCGTGGCGGGATCTCTTGAGCGGTCCACAAAGCGTAATCCTGCCCCGCCACATCTACGGGGGAGAAGACTTCAACCGGGCACTAAACGAAGAGGTCATCGGTAGCGGGCCGTACGTCCTCCGCGAGTGGAACAAGGGGCAGAACCTGATCCTCGAAGAGAACACCAACTACTGGGGTGAAGTACCCCCGATACAGCAGATTACCTTCCGCTTTATGCCGGAAGCGGACAGGCTCAATGCGGCGTTGGAATCCGGCGAGGTAGACTTTATAAAACCGCCGCTGAGGACAGGCCTGAAAAAGGAACTCGAAAGCTACCAGGGCGTGCAAGTAGATAATGCAGCAGGAGTTTTCTGGGAGCACATAGCCTTCAACACCAACGAGATAGAAAGCCTCAAACTGCGCCGCGCCATAGCCTACGGCCTAAACCGCGAGCAACTTCTCGATGAGATCCTTCCGGGACAAGTCGAGCCGCTTGATAGCGTTATAACGCCGCAACAAGACCCGTTCTACACCCCAGCGTGGCAAAAGTACGGTTTTGACCCGGAACGGGCGCGCCAACTCGTGCGGGAGGCCGACTCCGAAGGTGCCGACACGACAGTTTCGTTCACGACCACTTCCGACGACCTGCGCACGACGCTTCAGAAGGAAATCAAGCAACAGCTAGAAGACATCGGCCTAACCGTCAAAACAGACGATGTTGACTCATCAACGCTATTCAGCGAGCGTCTGCCGAAAGGCGACTTCCAGATGGGTCAATGGGCCTGGCTTGCAACCCCCGAGCCGCAGCTAAACATCCTCTTCGGAGCGGAGTCTTTTCCGCCGGACGGACAGAACTATTACCGATACGAGGATCCAAAGGCCAGTCTACTAATGAGCCGGGCGGATGAAACGGTAGACACGAAAGAACGCGCCGAACTCATAAAGCAGGTACAAGAGATCATGGCCCAAGACCTGCCGGTCATACCGCTCTACCAGCGCCCGATCTACTACGCCTACGACGAGAACTTAGAAGGTCCTGAAGTCAACCCCACACTAGAAGGCCCATTCTGGAACATCGGGGAGTGGTCACTCGACAACTAGATCCTATGTACTTATGTCGTATCATGCCCGCTACAAAAAGAGTAAACTTCGACCCTGGGGTGGAATTTCAACTACGAACCCTATCTTACCTCTACCTCTGTTGCACAATAGTTAAAAGTAACTATATAGTTAATGAGTATATGCACGAGATTTTCTTTCAAGAGCCGGATTTGGTACACTTGATGGGTGCCAGGTAGAAGGGGGCTTTTGGGGGTTGCGGTATTCGAAGGTAGGTAGCAGGTACTTTGTTCAGCGAAGTCAAGTGCCTAGAGTGTAGATGTACCACTTAGAGAGTTCGTCTAAGAACGCTTGCCTCTGCTTTGACTGACCCCCTGACAAGCCCACCGATTATCAAAGACTTCCTGATTCTTTCGAGACGGAGCGGCTATTTGTCCGTTCGCCGCTTCCCGGTGATGGAGGGACAGAAGATAGAAGAAATCACCGGGAACGTGCCCTAGCGGGACGCCGCCCGCTGACAGCCGGAAACGCCAGATGCCGGACGGTTTTTCCATAGTAGAATCTCTGCGTGTTCAAGAATACCTCTTCGAAGTTTGGTCGCGCCGCTGTGGTGCGCTTGATGGCCCTGGCGCTACTCATTCTTGCGGTCGCTGTGGGAGCTTATCTTTTTGGACGTTCGCAGAGCCCGGCAGGTCTCGGTGAGGCGGATCAGGAAAGTCTAAGGCTCTACTCGGAGGCCCTCGATGTGGTTCAGGATGACTACGTGGATCAAGGCTCCATAAAACCCCGACAGCAAACTTACGCGGCCATCGAGGGGATGCTCGGCTCTCTGGGCGACGAGGGACACACGCGCTTTCTAACGCCGGAGGAGCGGCAACAGAATCGTCAGGGACTCTCCGGCACCTACGTCGGAGTCGGGATACAGCTCGAAGACAAAAACGAGAACGTGGTGGTCGCCGCCCCGATAGAAGGTTCTCCGGCGGAGCAAGAAGGCGTACGGACAGGAGATGTGATCGTCGCGGTGAACGGCGAGGGTGTGAGGGAGCAGGAGATCTCCAAGATAGCCGAAAGAGTCCGCGGGCCGGAGGGTACTGAGGTAGAGATCACCATCCTCAGAAACGAAGAGGAGAAAGACTTTACGCTGGAGCGGGCCGAGATACAGTCTCCGGTCGCCTCCTGGACCATGATACCCGGCACCGACGTTGCCCAGGTCCGCCTGGCATCTTTCACCAACGACAGCGCCGAAAAGCTGGAGGAAGCGTTCGCCGAAGCCCGGGACGCCGGGGCAGAACGCTTCATCTTAGATCTCCGCAACAACCCTGGTGGACGATTGGATCAGGCGACAAAGATCGCCGGGCAGTTTCTGGAGACCGATAGCGTCGTATACCTCCGCAAAGACGCTTCCGGTGACCGGGAGAAGGTCCGGGTCTCCGGTGGCGCGGAGCCTATAGATGACCCGCTGGCGGTGATCGTAAACAATGGCTCGGCCTCTAGCTCTGAGATACTCGCCGGGGCTTTACGGGATAACGAACGGGCGCCGGTTATCGGGACGACCACCTTCGGCACCGGAACGGTCCTGAAAGAGTTCACCCTCGAAGATGGTTCCTCCATCCTGCTCGGCATCGCCGAGTGGCTCACTCCCGACGGAGATTTTATCCGCGAGAGCGGCATAGACCCGGGTATAAAAGTCGAGCTCGGCAAAGACGTAGATCCCTTATCCCCGAACGAGACAGAAGACCTCTCCCGGGAGGAGATCATGGACCGTGACGCCCAACTGCGCCGCGCCTTCGAAGAGGTCCGGGATCAGTGACGGGAGCCGGGTCGAGTTGCTTCAGAGTTATCGTTTTGCGGTAGTATGTTGCTGTCGGGTTCCGGCCCGGCGACTTCTGTTGAGTTCGTAAGGGGGCAAACTTTTGGGAATTGCCGTAATAGCCATGATAATCGTAGCGGTTGTCGCCCTGATCGCCGTTCCCGTTCTAATCCGGGTGCTCGGCGAAGCTGCGGACCGTGACCCTGAAGAGTCCGGAAAAAGTGAAGAGGACGAGCGTAGGCAGAGTAGGGATTCCGAACCTCGGAGATAGACCCGTCGGCTAGTCTAGTAAGTCGCGTAGGCTCGCGGCGTGGGGACTGCTTTTTATCTTCGCGAGGGCCGTAAGCTGTATTTGGCGAATGCGCTCGCGGGTTACGTCGAAGCGCTCGCCGACTTCTTCCAGGGTTTTGGGCTGGCCGCCGGTCAGGCCGAAGCGGTACTCCAGGACCATTCGCTCGCGTGCGGGCAGGCCGTTCAAGGCCTCTCGCATCCGGGCTTTTAGGAGTGAGGACTTTGCCAGGTCGTGCGGGCTCTCAGAGTCTTCGTCGGCGATAAAGTCCCCGAGCTCCGAGGAGTGGTCCTCGCCGACGGGGGTTTCGAGGCTTATGGAGCGACGGCTGACCCGCCGGATGCGGGCTATCTCGGCGGCGTCCGTCTCCAGGATCGGGGCTACCTCTTCGTCGGTTGGGTCACGGTTTAGCTCTGCCGCCAGGGCGCGGTGGACCCGATAGTACTTGTTGATCTTCTCGACCATGTGAACGGGAACCCGGATGGTGCGACCTTTATCCGCGATGGCGCGGGTTACGGCCTGCCGGATCCACCACGTCGCGTAAGTAGAGAATTTGTATCCCTTGCGGTAATCGAACTTCTCGACCGCCCGCATGAGGCCGATGTTCCCTTCTTGTACGAGGTCCAACAGCGAGACGCCGCGGCTGGCGTACTTTTTGGCGATGGAGACGACGAGCCGCAGGTTGGCCCTCGTAAGGTGGGCTTTGGCTTTCCTATCGCCCCGCTCGATGCGCCGGGCCAGGTAGCCCTCCTGGGGTTTGGTGAGTAGTGGGGTCTTGCCGATCTCATCCAGGTACATCTGCACGGCGTCACCTGTGTAGCGGGTCCGGAGGTTGCTCTCCAAAACAGCCTGGACGACCTGGGTGTCTTGCTCCTCGGAGAGAGTGTCGGCCAGGAACTCGGAGTCAACGACCTCGATGCCGTTCTCACGGAGCAATCCATAGACTTGCTGAATCTCCGCGGTGGACAGATCCAACTCCTGGAGGAGTTCGAGGACTTCAGTAGACTCCAGAGTGCCGGTCTGCTGGCCAGCCTCAAAAAGCTCCCTTACCTCTTCGACATCTCGTAGGTCGCGTTGGGGTTGCAATCTACTCCGGTTCTCTTAGACTGAAACTATACTGATATACGTACGTAATATATCTTAAAAGGGTCAGAGATCAATTACAGCTTAAAAGGATCGCAAACGGGGGAAGTAGAGGTAGATAATTATGATAGGTGTTAGAAATCTTTACCGGGTGTTTCAGGAGTCGCGAAAAGCTGCCCAGGAACACGCGACGCTGGCGGTACTCGGAACCTCCGAACGCGCCACCAAACTGGCGAACATACTCTCGGCGCAGCGGGGTGTTCAGGGGGCGGAAATAATACTTAGCGTTCCGGATGATGGTGGGGCGTTGACGCTCTCGGGGAAAGCCGTGGATGACCCCGACGAGGTCAATCTCTCAGCCGTTAGCGAAGGCATCGTGTGCAGCGAGCTGGTACCCAGGATCGTGGCCGCTATGGACGAGAAATACCTGATATCGCTTGGTCGCGGTTATCCGCTGTTCCGCCGGGCGGTCTGTGAGGAAGTGATACAAAAGAACGCCCGGCAAAACGCGGTGATTGGAGCTCTACCGATCCCCGGCGCCGATATGCCGGTGATGACCGCGAACCAGGGGCGGATGGTGCTTAACATCGCCGCCATTCATGGGGAGGCGCTCTCCATCGACCGGGCTCAGGAGTTGGTCGGGGTGGTGGCCGCGGGTTTCGGTCTCCGGGCTCTTACCCGACAACTGGTGAAGTTCATCCCGCTCGGCGGCTGGGCCGCGGCGGCTGCTATCGGCTACGCCGGAACGGTAGCGATGGGCCGGGCTACGATGCTCTACTTCGAGCGCGGCAAGCAGGAGGTCGGCGAGGGGGAGATGTCCGATATCCGTCGCCGGGCCGTGGCGGAGGCCGAGAACTTCGTCGCCCGGTTTCGCAACCGGTAGCTTCGCTGTAGTATTGACTTAATGTTTCATCTTATTGGGCGGTTGATCTACGAACTGCGGGCTGCTTTCGGCAGCCTACGCAAGTTGGCCTTGCGGGGATTTTTGGCGCTAACCGCCATACAGTTTGTACTGGTCGGTATCTTGGTGACGCTTGCCCAGTTGCGTAAGCGACGGGAAGAACCGCGCGAAGGTTTCCCGTGGCAGGACCAAGACGAGATAGAGCTAGAGAGTGGCGAAGAGCAGATAAAACTCTATCCCTATGGCGTCGAGCTGTACGAAATGATGCTCTCCGAGATAGAGAGCGCCCAGGATCATATCTTCCTCGAAACATTTATCTGGAAGGGGGATTCGATGGGCCGCCGCTTTTTGGAGGCCCTGGAGCGCAAGGCTCGCGAAGGTGTTGAGGTCTACGTGATCTTCGACGGTTTCGCCAATATGGTCGTGCCTTCGAAGTTCAAGCAGTTTCCAAAAGAGATTCACACGCTCCAGTTCCGGCCGTTGGATGGCCTCTCGCGGTTCGCGGACCCGCGCACGATGTTCCGGGACCACCGCAAGATCCTTTGTGTTGACGGGCGGATAGCCTTCATGGGCGGCTACAACATCGGGAAGCTCTACGCGGCGGGATGGCGCGACACCCACCTTCACGTCCGCGGAAAAGAAGTGCGCGAGTTGGAGAACGCCTTTGTGGATTTCTGGAACACCCACCGCACCCCCGAACTGCCGAAGATACCGCCGCCCGCAGAACGCGCCTGGAACTCGCATCTCGTGCTGCACCGCAACGACCCGTACCTACGGATCTTCCCGATCCGGGGCGTATACCTGGAGGCCATAGATAAGGCTCACAGAAACATCTACTTAACCCACGCCTACTTCGTCCCGGATCGGGCGATGCGCGCCCACCTGATAGAGGCGGCGCGCCGCGGCGTGGACGTTCAAGTAGTCCTTCCGAAGGAGTCCAACCACATAACCGCCGACTGGCTGGCGAAGAGACACTTCTACGAACTGCTCAAAGCCGGCGTGAGAATCTTCCGCTACAAGCACATCATGATCCACTCGAAGACCGCCACCATAGACGGCGTCTGGTCTACGGTAGGGACGGCAAACATAGATCGTCTCAGCCTACTCGGCAACTACGAGGTGAACATGGAAATCTACAGCGAACGCTTCGCGGATCAGATGGAGCGCATGTTCGAGCTGGACAAGACTAACGCCGAAGAGCTCACGCTAGAAGAGTGGGAGAACCGTCCGCTCCCGGCCAAGATCGCCGAGAGGGCGCTGGCATCTTTGAGTCCGTTGGTATAGACGAGAACCCCTGGCCGAAGCGGTCAGCGGGTACTCTGTATAATGAGCCTGCTTAACTCTTTGAGTCTTAGCGGAAAGGAACCCTTTGGCGCGTTGGAAGCTCCTTGAGCCGGAGCAGGACATCATTGCGGAGCTTGCAAAAGCCTCCGGTGTGGACGAGCTCGGCGCCCGGGTACTGGCTAATCGGGGAGTTTTGCCCGAACATGTGGACGGCTTTCTGGCTCCTTCTCTGAAGGTGGTTCAGGCGCCGGATGAAGAGCCCTGGCGTGTTGCGGCCCGCCGGATCGTAGAGGCCATCAAAAACGGTGAGCGCATCGGGGTTTTTGGAGACTACGACACCGACGGCATAACTTCGGCGGCGGTGCTCTACCAGGCGCTCTCGAACTACACGGAGAATCTGGTCGTCAAGCTGCCGACCCGGCAGGTCGGATACAGCTTGCTGGAGCCCTACGTGCGAGACCTGTTCGCTGAGAGTGTGGACCTTCTGGTCACCGCTGACTGTGGCATCTCCAATAAAAACGAGGTGGCGCTGGCGGCTTCGCTCGGGATGGACGTCATCGTGACGGACCATCACATTCCGCCGGAGAACTCACCGGATGCCGCGGTCGCCGTGCTGAACCCGAAGTTGTGGAACATGGAAGATCCGTTGGCGGGTGTGGGCGTGGCGTGGAAGCTTGCCTGGGCGGTGGCTCGCGAGATCGGTGATCCTGAAGGCAAGCAGCGGCTCGGTAGACTTCTGGATTTGGTTTCCATCGGGACGATAGTAGACATTGCGCCGCTCATCGGGGACAACCGGGCGCTGGCGACGATGGGGTTGCGTTACATCAACCGGGCTCTGGCTTCCGGTGGCGCACGTCCCGGCCTCCAGGCATTGGTCAAGGTGGCCGGGGTGCGAGGACAACTGGACGAACAGGACCTTGGCTGGAAGATCGGCCCGCGCATAAACTCCATAGGCCGGATAAAGAACCCCACCCCGGCCCTCGACATGCTTCTTACCGACGATAGCCGTAAGGCCTTGCGAATTGCTTCGAGCCTCAACCAGCTAAACAGCGAGCGTCAGCGCCGCACCCGCTATGCCGTCGAACAGGCCATGGGAGAGGTCGTCGAAGAACAGGATTTCAAAGTCGTCGTAACGGATGAAGCCGGGGGGCTCGCCGGCCTCATCGCTGGTCGGGTCGCTTCGGCAACGGGACGTCCGGCGGCCATAATGAACCGCCGCGCCGACGGTTCCTATGGCGGCTCCGCCCGCGCCGGAGAAACAGACGTGAACCTCTACGGGGCGCTCTTCGAAGTGCGGAACTTGCTCGGCGAGTGGGGTGGGCATCGCAAAGCCGCCGGACTCTCCGTAAAACCCGGCAACTTTGACGCTTTTGTAGAAGGGGTCAACGGGGCCGTGAGAGACCAGCAGGCGGAGAACCCCGACGTGTTCTCCCCGGAGATAGAGGTGGATGCGGAGATTGACCTCGGCAGCATCTCCAACGGCTTTCTTGACTGGCACGAGAAACTCGCGCCGTTCGGGAGCGGTAACCATCGACCGGTGTTCGTATCGGAAGGTCTGAAGATAGAGGGTTCGCGACAGCTCTGGGAGAAGATGAACCTGGTGCGGCTGGGGGGCGGGGTCGTGGCGAAGATCGCCGGTACACCGGAGAGCCTGCCGGTAGAGACTTTCGACGCCGCGTATACCGTAAACCGCAGCTCTTACACCGGAGAGGCTGAGCTGGAGATAGTCGACTGGCGGCAGGGTTAGTGGACTTGGGTGAGGTGTTGAACGAGGTTCGCCTAGCGTTGTCGCCCTGGTCCAGGGTCCGGAGTCCGGCGAGTCTACACCGGGAACCTGATTGTCGCTCTTCGTAGTTCCAACCCCGATAGGAAACCTCGAAGACATCACCCTCCGCGCCCTGCGGGTTCTGCGCGAGGCGGACCTCATAGCCTGTGAGGACACCCGGCGAACGGGACGTCTACTCTCCCACTACGAGATAAAGAAAGACCTCCTCTCTTACCACGAGCACAACGAGGAACGCCTCGCCCCGGAGCTGGCCGAAAAGGCACGCTCAGCGTCGGTCGTCCTCGTCACTGACGCAGGCACCCCTTCGGTCTCAGATCCTGGCTACCGCCTGATCCGGTCGTGCATAGATTCCGGCGTGAAGGTCGAGGTTCTGCCCGGTCCATCGGCTCTCGTGACGGCGCTCGTGGCTTCCGGTTTGCCGACGGATACCGTCGTCTTTGCGGGCTTCCCGCCGCGCAAAGGAAAAGACCGGACGACGTTGCTGGAGCGCATTGCGCGCGAGGCGTCTACTTTCGTGCTCTTCGAATCGCCCCACCGTATAGCCAAAACGCTCTCGGAGTTGCCTCCCGATGCGCCGGTAGCGGTGTGCCGGGAACTTACCAAGCTGCACGAAGAGGTGTTTCGGGGCAGCGCAAAGGACGCGGCGGATCGGTTTTCCGAAGGAGCGAAGGGGGAGATCGTGCTCGTCATCCAGGGTGGGACCACGGTGAACGAGCCGAGCCTTGAGGAAGCCGTCGTAATGGCGAAAGAGTACGTAGCCGACGGCGAACGCACCTCGAAAGCTGCGGCCCGGGCGGCCCGGCGGACGGGACTGAAAAAAGGCGAAATCTACGATCGTCTGGTCGAGGACTAAAACCGAGGGAACCTACAAGATATAATGAGGTCTTACG
>JBARZO010000524.1:0-1796 GCA_049650165.1 Rubrobacteraceae bacterium | reverse complement strand
GCGATAGGGCGTATGCCGGGTGGCAGGTCGCCGGAGTTGCGCCGAAGACCATAGACTTCGTGACCTTCCACGGCGAGTAGCGTCCCAAGAGCACAGCCCACATAACCGCATCCTGCTATCAACACGCGCATTACGAGATTTTATAAGTAAAGAATGGCCGGGGCGCGGTTTAATGGCACGTCGCAGGTCTTTTAGTCCTGGTACACCCTTTCGCAACCGGCGGACACGTGGTCTTCTACGTCAACGCTGGCTACGTCTTTGGAACCTTTTCCACAGTCGACGTAGTCTTCTTTCCCGTCGCGGGCCTCCACGAAATCGTCGCCACCACCCCCGAGAAGCACGTCGTAGCCGGGTCCCCCGTAGAGTTCGTCTTTTCCAGGCCCGCCGGAGAGTCCGTCGTCGCCGGAGAGGCCGTGTAGCCGGTCGTTTCCATCGGCGCCGGATATCCATTCGCCCTCACCAGAGCCGTGGAGAACGCCTCTTTCTCCACCATCGGTTGTTTCCGCCAGGGATACTCCTGCTGCCAGGAATACGAACAGCACTCCCATCAATAACAGCGCCCCGCCAGCCCAGCGGGATGCCTGCATGTTCGATTGCGGCGAAACAGCCAGTGAGTGTTGACTCATGAACCTTGATTCTAGGGCTCTGTTCGCCAGTCGTGGTTAAATCCGCGAGACAATGGCTTTGAACCCTCGTTAAACGCGTA
The DNA here is from genome assembly GCA_049650165.1 of Rubrobacteraceae bacterium. Lineage (GTDB taxonomy): Bacteria > Actinomycetota > Rubrobacteria > Rubrobacterales > Rubrobacteraceae > SIRX01. The sequence goes on along the minus strand of JBARZO010000524.1, from coordinate 1,090 downwards.
CAAGGACTCAATTTCTCGCCTCTTTCTCGCCGTTCAACATCCCGGCGAAGAGAGCGAAAGCGTCGGCGAACTGACCAGCACCTGGCCGGACGGCGACAAGCCGAAGCCGGCTATCATAGCCATAATGGGCAACTTCGCCTAAAAGAGAATCCACGTCTCCGAGCCGGAGCCGGCTCTCCCCGGTATAATATCCTCTAGTTTTGTAAGGAATTGCTACCGGGGAGAGGAGACATTGGATGGCAGGGAACGAGTTTCGGCTACCGGGCTCTCCTTACGAGGGGCTCGTCAGCATCATCGTGGCTTATGGGACCCGCGACGAGGCGGCTGGTCCGGGAGACGTAAGCAAGCTCGACGCGGTTCACCAGTCCAGCGTCAGTCGGACCAATGCTTTTCTCACGGCTATCGGCGTACTCAAGGGCGAGAAGACTGTTACGCAGCAGGGGCGTTCGCTCGCGCTCGCGCTAGAGCATCGGGACCGGGAAGGAATCCGGCGAAACTGGCGGGAGATCATCTCCACCAACGAATTCCTCCAAAATGTCGTCGCCGCCGTAAAGCTCCGGGAGAGCATGCTCTACTCCACCGTACAGGCCTACATAGCCCACGCCGCAGGCCAGCCACGCAACAAGCCGGTAATGACCGGCGCCGGCGCGATCATCGACATCCTAAAAACCGCTGACTTGCTAAGGGAGCAAGACGGTGAGATCTTCGCCACCGTCGACGAAGAATTCGAAGAAAAGACCTCCGGCACCAGCCCCGGAATGCCGGACCCCACAGAGATATCCGTCTCGGCTAACGGCACTGAAACCCCTGGGGTGAACATACACCTCCACGTCCAATGCACCCCGGACGAGATAGAAGACCTCGCCCCCCGCTTGAAAGCCCTGCTCAGAGAGCTCTCGGAACCGACACCCGGACAGTAATAAGGGCCCGCCCAATGGGCGAGCCCCCGGATTATAGGCTAGAGGTCCTTTTACTCAGCCATTACCTCCTCACCCTGAAGTTCTTGCGGGGACTGTTGCTGGCCGAATGGTCGGCATCCCCGGCGAAACGAACCTTCACCGCGTGACGTCCCACACGATTGGGCTTGTAC
>JBARZO010000523.1:0-6236 GCA_049650165.1 Rubrobacteraceae bacterium | reverse complement strand
GGGTAAGCCTTTGGAAATGGAGTCGAAGGGTATCTCTGTCCATGATGGAGATTCGGGCCCGTAGATCATGGTCGGACGCAGAACCGTCAGCTCTATATCGACGCGTTCGGCCTCCCGCCGGGCCGCCCGTTCGCCCTCGATTTTGGTGTCCCCGTAAAGGTCCCCGACTCTACTTACCGGAGATTCTTCGGTAATAAAGCCTTCTCGGACCGGCCCGTACACCGCGATGCTGCTCGCTAGCAAGACCCGATCTGCCCCAGCTTCTCCTGCGGCCCGCACCACGTTCTTTGTCCCGCCAATGTTTACTGCATAGGCAAGATCCTCGTCGAACGGCGACCCCATCCAAGCCGCCAGGTGAAACACCAGACTGCAGTCCTGGGTCAGATTTATCAGCGTCGCAAGCTCCCGCACGTCGCCCAGGAACGGTTCTGCTCCCAGTTCTTTCAACTGCTCCGCATCACCGTCATTTCGGGCCAGCGCTTTTACTCGATGGCCGCCCGCCAGCAAGCGCTTTGCGAGGGCTTTACCGACGGAGCCTCCCGCTCCTGTAATAGCTACCGTTTTAGTAAGAGTGTCTGTCATAGTCAAATCCTTTCGAATAGTCTCCTGTGTCTCTTTTTGTTCTGGAGGCCAGCAGGGAAGAGTAGATCTCCTCCAGCCGACGGCCACTCTCCCGGACGTCGTGCTCCAAAGCTGACTTTGCGGCGTTCGTCTGCAGCCGCCGCAGTTCGTTTGGCTGGTTCAGAAGCCCGTCTATGGTCTTCGCGGCTTCGTTCGTCTGCCCGATTTCGTAGCATACTCCGCAGCGGGCGTTCCTAACCATCTCGCAGACCGCGCTGGTGTCAGCCTTTAGCGCAACGACTGCGCACCGCCGGGACATCGCCTCCAGTGTGGCGATGCTTTGTAGTTCGGTCGGGGAAGGCATCAAGAACAGGTCTCCAGCCGTCAGGAGATCCTGCTTGTCCCTCCCGGAGACGTAACCTAAAAATCGTACGGCGCCTTTCATTCCCAGTTCAGCGGTTCTTCGTTCCAGCTTGCGTCGGAGGGGGCCGTCGCCTGCCACTACGAGCCGCGCGTCTTTCCGCAAGTGTGCCAGGGCGGACATGATCTCCAACAAATCCTGAGGGCGTTTCTCTTCCGAAAGCCGGCTTAGATAAACGAGCAGAAACTGTCTGCCCGAGAGTAAGCTGTCCCGCAGGTTTGAGATCCTTCGCGGTCCGGTCGGGTCCGGTTCGGGCAACCGGATGCCGTTCGAGACGACGTGTACCGGACGCGGCGTGTAGCGGCGGGCGATCCGGGCCGCAAACGCTGTCGGGGCCGCCAGACAATCCGGCTGATGGTACAGATAGCCGTACCACCTTCGGAGTCCTTCGGTAACGAGGGGGCGTAATTTGTCGAAATGAAGCGTCGCGCTCTCCTCCTGGGTGTGGAAACCCATCACGGTCGGGAGGCCCCGGCGCCGGGCGAGCCGCAACGTTCGTAGGGCCAACGGCGTCGGGGTATTGACCTGTGCCACCTCGGCCCAGTCCAGAAGCTCATTTATCGCTCTCCGGCGGGGGAGGGCCAGTTGCGTTTGCTGATCTCCAGGTCGCCAAACGGGCAGCCGTCCCACCCGAACCCCTGGTGGCGGTTTGGCCGGCGACTCTTCAGCACCGGCCAGGACTCGGACCTCGTGTCCAAGTTCCAACAGGGTCTCTATGTGGCCCTCCGAAGCAGCGGCCTGACCGCCGAAACCAGGATAGAGGTCGTCGGCGACGAACGCTATTCGCACGCGGATTTTCTGTGGTTCAAATTGAAGATTTACGCCTCCGGGTTGTCGGCAAGAAAGACTACACTAGATGTCCGCGCAAGGTGGAACTCTTTAACGGCGACCACCTTTTGGGTTTGTTAAACTCCGAGCTATGGATAGGGCTTCGAGCTTTGTTTGATGGGAACATTACCGGGTTGTGCCCGGAAAGGGTGAAGGGAAAAACATGGATTTAGCAGTTCGTCAGATGGCTCTGGAACGTTTCGGGTTGACGCATCTCGGGGCGGTGCATGAAAACCTGCCGTCGCCGCGGCTCGTAGAGGCCGCCGTGCGCCGTAGAGAAGGCATGATCTCCAACTCCGGAGCCCTGGTCGCCAAGACCGGCAAGCGTACGGGACGATCACCCAAAGATCGCTTCATAGTCCAGACCGAAGCTACCCGAGACACCGTGGCCTGGGGGAACGTAAACAAACCTTTCTCTTCCGAAGCCTTCGAAAAATTACTCCAGGAGGCCGGAACCTACCTGGAGAACCTGGATGAGATCTACGTGGTAGACGCCTACGCCGGGGCCGATCCTCGCTACCGTCTCAACGTGCAGGTGGTGTGCGAGTTCGCCTGGCAAGCTCTCTTCGCCCGCCAACTCTTTCGCCGCCCCGACAGAGAAGAGCTCGAAGACTTCCAGCCGGAGTGGACCGTAATGAGCGTTCCGGGCTTCTTGGCCGAGCCCGAAGAGCACGGAACCGCCTCCGAGACTTTTGTAGGTCTGGACTTCGAGAAGAAACTCGTGCTCATCTGTGGAACCCGGTATGCTGGGGAGATCAAGAAATCCATCTTCACCGTTATGAACTTCGTCCTGCCCACCGAACACAACGTCCTACCGATGCATTGCTCGGCCAACGTCGGTAAAGACAACGATGTTGCTTTGTTCTTCGGGCTTTCGGGGACGGGGAAGACCACCCTATCGGCTGACGACGAACGCGCCCTGATCGGGGACGACGAGCACGGTTGGACCGATTCCGGCGTCTTTAACTTCGAGGGTGGCTGTTACGCCAAGACCATAGATCTCTCCAAAGAGAAAGAGCCTCAAATCTACGACGCTATTCGCTTCGGCTCCGTGCTCGAAAACGTCGGCATGGACCGCAAGACTCGTGATGAGGACTACACGGACAACGCCCTCACCGAGAACACCCGCGTCGCCTACCCGCTGGAGTACATCGAGAACTCCGTCCCGGACGGCCAGGGAACACACCCGAGCGCCGTTCTCTTCCTGACCGCCGACGCCTTTGGGGTGCTCCCACCAATAAGCGCCCTAACCCCCGAACAGGCCGCCTACTACTTCCTCTCCGGCTACACCGCCAAGCTCGCCGGCACTGAGGCCGACATGGAAGCGGACGTAGAAGCCACCTTCTCGGCCTGCTTCGGTGCGCCGTTCCTGCCGCTGCCCGCCACGACCTACGCCACCATGCTCTCCGACCGACTCCGGGACCACGGGACCCGCTGCTACCTCATAAACACCGGCTGGTCCGGTGGCGCCTACGGCGTCGGGAGCCGCATAGACCTAAAAGCTACCCGCGAGATGGTCCGGGCGGGAATCGAAGGCAAGCTAGACCATGTCGAAACTATCAAAGACCCTTTCTTTGCTCTCAACGTTCCCCAGGAGGTGCCGAGCGTACCGTCCGAAATCCTAAACCCCCGCGAGACCTGGGATGATAAAGAAGCTTACGACGAGAAGGCTGGAAAGCTCGCCGACCTCTTCAAAGAGAACTTCACCAAGTTCGAGTCCGAAGTCTCAGAGGAGGTTAGAAAAGCCGGGCCGCACAGCTAGTGTGCCTGTCTTCTGCCGATCCGGCGTATATGACGCCGCGGCCTACCAGCGGCTCGCCCAGGTTTGGGCGGCACTTCGGATGCTCCTGCGCCTGAGTGACCGCGGGACTTGGGTTGCGGAGGGGGTGCTAGGCTGCGGCTATCCTCGCACCGAGCGTGCGCTGGCCGCGCTCTCGCGACGGGGTGTTAGCCTTCTCGTCAACTTGCACGAAAGGCCCCACAATACGCAGCGTCTCGCGCGTCAGAGCTTGAGAGAGATTCACTTGCCGGTCGAGGATTTTGCCGCTCCTAGCGCCAGGCAGATCGAGCGCGGTCTAGCAGAGATCTTCAAGGCGTGTTCTGAGGGCGAGACGACGGCTGTACACTGCGGCGGGGGACTAGGGCGCACCGGAACACTGCTGGCATGCTACTTTGTCTGCACGGAAAGACTTAGCTCGCAGGATGCGGTCGAGCGAATCCGCCGCATCAGGCCCGGTTCGGTAGAGACAGATGCCCAGATGGCAACCGTCGAGTCGTGGGCGCAAGATTTCCAGGGCGTCGGTTAGCGGAACAAACTACATAAGGTTCTAAACTTCGGCTAACATTGGCCGCTAAAGATCCAGGTGAGGAGAAAGCATCTCTTCTAGGGAAGCACCAGTCTCCTCGAGGACGGAGAGACCAACCATCATTAGCAGGCGCGATTTCTGTCCGCTGAGGCTTCCGCCGAAGATAGCGCCGGCCTCGCGCAGGTCATAGCCCCCTCCGTTTCCGTAGATCGGGGCTGCCCGACCTTCCGGGCAGCGCGATACGACTACAACGGGCACGCCGCCCCTCACTGATGTTTGAACTTCTTCGAGAACTTCGTGGTTGCCGTTGCCGATGCCAAATGCTTCCAGGACAATGCCGGCGGTCCCCGCCTCCCGGGCGGCGCGTAGAAAGGTTACGTCCATGCCTGCCGCGAGCTTTACGAGGTCTACGCGGGGAAGGGCCGAGGGCTTGTGTGCCAGGTTCGTCGGTCGGGTGCGCGGATGGAAGACGTACACGCCTTCATCGGTAACGACTCCAACAGGACCGTAGCCGGGGGAGACGAAGGCTCGTGAGTCGGTGGTGTGGACTTTGGTGGCTTCACGGGCCCCCTCGATGCTGCCACCCATTACGATGACGGCCCCCAGACCTCGGGACGCCGGGTTCGCGGCGACCCGGATGGCATCCCTGAGGTTGCGGGGGCCGTCGGTATCGGGTTTGGCGGCGTTGCGTTGCGCCCCGGTAAAGACCGCGGGTTTGTCCCCGGGGGCCAAGAGATCGGTGACGTAGGCTGTTTCCTCCATCGTGTCGGTGCCGTGGGTGATTACGATGCCCGCTATGTCGGGGTCTGCGTCAAGCTCACGGACTCTTTTCGCCACCTCCAGCATGTTTTCGGGCTTCATGAGGTAGCCCCCGATCTTGAACAGGTCCACTACCTGCACGTCGGCGATCTCTTCGAGACTCGGGATTGCCTCAAGCAGTTCTTCTACACTCGCTGCGGCGACTACTCCGCCCGAGGGGTCTGGTCTGGAGGCTATAGTCCCACCGGTGGTAAGAACCACGACCTTCGGGTTTTGCTGGCTATCCATTCTTCCCCCTGTCTCTCCCCTGTCCGCCGCGGATTGTACCAACCGGCGTAGACTGAGAACGTCTCGGGCAGTATGCTCTGTGGGCTTTGACAAAACTGCAGGAGAGCTGAGATCCCGAAAACCCCTCCGTATTCTTTTCTGGTTCTGGCGACCCTGCTATGGGCGGGTAACTTTGTGGTGGGGGGACCGTTGGCGGAGGTGCTACCGCCGTTCGGGCTAAACTTGCTGCGGTGGTGCGTAGCCTGTGCGCTGCTCGTGCCTCTGGCGTTGTGGTACGAGGGGACTGCTTTCATTCGTCCCGCGCTCAGGATGTGGCGTTCGTTGCTGGTCATGGCAATAACCGGAGTCTTTCTCTTCAACTCTCTCGTATACCTGGCCCTGACGGAGACAACGAGCATCAACGCCGCGCTCATAAACGGGACGACCCCGATCCTGACGCTCTTCGTCGTCGCCGTCCTCGGGGGAGGTTTCCCTTCTGCGGTTCGGCTCTTGGGCGCGGGGGTCTGCCTGGCCGGCGTCGTCTGGGTAGTCTCACGAGGTTCGCTCGAAACCCTTGCGAGTCTCTCGCTCAACCGCGGCGACATCCTGATGCTCATAGCGGCCCTGTGTTGGGCCGTCTACACGGTGCTCGGCGGGAACGTGACGCGCGAGATTTCGCCGCTCGCCGCCACTACGGTCAGCGCGATCATGGCCTTGCCGTTTTTAGGGCTCTTTGGAGGTTACGAGCTTCTAACGAAGCCGGTAGGAGATATATCCGCGCCGGTGATCTCGGGCCTACTGTACATTGGAATCGGAGCTTCTATCGTGGCTTTTCTCTCCTGGAACGTCGGCATTAAGGGCGTGGGGGCCGCCAGGGGAGCTATCTTTCTGAACCTGATCCCCGTTATCACGGCGGCTATAGCCGTGCCCGTTTTGGGCGAGAGTCTGGTATTCGCCCAACTCGCGGGTGGTTTGCTCGTCTTCGCCGGTGTCACCATCGTCTCGCGATCCGGGGATAGGAAGACTCCCAAGAACCCACCGCCTGCCAGCACGCCGCCCGAGTACGCGGAACAGAAAATGGGTAGGATCAATCG
>JBARZO010000522.1:0-3360 GCA_049650165.1 Rubrobacteraceae bacterium | reverse complement strand
CTTACGAGGGTCGGCTCGTGCTTGGTGCGGGGGTCGAGCAGGAAGCGGGCGCCGGTCTCGATCACGGCCCCGAGACCGAGTTCTTCCAGGCGGCGGGCGAGCTTCTCGGCCCTGCCTACGAGGTTCGGGGCGAAGGGGTCGAGGTGATGATGGTCGAGCGTGAGGGCGACGCCGTCGTAGCCGGCCCCGGCGATGAGCGTCAGCGTGTCGTCGAGCCGGTGGTTGGCCGCGCCGTTGGTGTTGTACGCGAAGCGCAGGCTCACTCCCGCACCCCGCGTATCCCCCGCCGTTCGGCCTCCAGGGCGACGACGTGCCGGCCGGGCTCTCGGTAGAGCGGGTAGAGCGGCCCGACGATGTGGTCGGCGGCCTCGTAGTCGAACCAGGCCGATCCGCCGAGCCCGACTTCCTGTTCCTCTGCTAGCAGGACGTGTCGGGCCTGGGGACGGTCTGTCGGGGGCTCGCCGATTCCGACGAGACCGAGGTCGCGGTCCAGCAGGCGGCGGACGTTGCGGGCCCCGATCCTGCCGTAGCTCATCGTCTCTACCTCTAGTCCCGGTACTATCGCCTTTGCCGCCCGCACGCCGAGGTCGTTCGGTGGCGAGACGTCCACGTACAGAATCTCGAAATCTTCGTCGGAGAGTCGTCGGGTCAGCCCTTCGAGCAGGTCTGCGGGGTCTTCGGGGTCTTCGAGGCCGGAGGCGGTCGGGAGCGAGGTGAACGGCACCCGCTTCTTTTCGGAGAACGGTGCGGAAAGCAGAGACCGCAGTTCGTCGTGGGGCATCGAGAGCCATCCGAGGATATCCTCCAGGGAGCGATCCTCTTCGCTGCCCAGGGGTTTTTCGCGGAAGCGCCCGACGTAGCCGGGCGGGGAGATCTCCTCTATCGGGCCGAGCGGGCCGTGGTTGAACGGCTTCCGCGCCCGCGAGGCGCAGAACTCCAAAAGGGACTTTTTGAGTGCCCGTTCCCGGTCCGGGTGGCACGCCTCGCCGCAGGCCGAGACGGTAAAGTGGTGCCGGACGCGGGAGGGGTCCGGATCCTCCCCGACGACGTACAGGTTCGCCATCCCGAAGTCCGTTGCCGCGAGCTTGGCTTTTACCTCCACGCCTTCGGAGTCCAGGTGGGCGAGTATCGCGTTCGTTTCCTCGTCTTCTACGCCGTCGAGGTCCAGGACGACGCCGCGGTCCAGGGCGCGGAAGGCGAGGCCGTTGCCGTCGCGCTGCAGGAGCTCCAGGATGCCGTGGGTGAGGGCGCGTTCGAGGTCCAGGCCGGCGCCGAGGCCGTTGGTGATGGGGGTGAAAAGCTTCGGCTCGTAACCCGCGAGGTCCGCCCCGCGCGTGGCGACGAACTCCACCGGGACGAGCACCACTTCCCCGCCGGGATGCCGCCGGGCCTCCACCCATTCGAGCTCCGTATCCGGCGTGTACGGGCTGCCGGCGGGCAGGCATCCGGTGACCGGGTCCATCACGGAGGACGCGCCGTACTGGCCTACGAGCTCCTTGTACGAGGCGCGGGTGCGGGGAATCTCTTTCATCGTCCGCCACGCGCCGGCCGACTCGACGCACTCGCCGTAGGCGCTGGTGCGGGCCGCCTCCTCGGTGGCGCCGTAGCCGACGCCGTTGCAGAAGGGGCCGTTCTCCGGCCAGAGCGCCGCCGTCCAGACGGGCACGCCGAGGTGATCGAGGTCCGAGATGCCGAACTCCGCCAACTCGCCCGCCGGGAGCGCCGCCTTATAGGCCTCCGCGACTTTGCCGAGATTCACAGCGGCATCGCCTCCACGAACGGCCGTGGGTGCTGGGCGTCGAGTAGCTTCAGGATGGTCTCCCGCCCGACGTTGCGACACTGCTCGAACGGCGTGAAGGTCTGGTCGAACTCCAAAGCGCCGAAGACCTTCCGGTACTTCGCGACTTCGTCCGGGGTTAGCGGGATGCGGCGGACGAACGCCTTGTGCGTCGAGATGCCGTTCGCGGTCCGCTCGTCGGCGAGCTCCAGCTTCACCGCGTCGCCGGCGAACAGGATGCCCCGGCCCTCGTAGTAGAGGACGGCGTGGCCGGCGAAGTGGCCGCCGGTGTTGATGAGCGTCAGGCCGTCGTCCAGCTCCGCCCGGTCGTCGTAAGTCCACGTCACCCCGAAGGCTTTGGCCCAGATGAGGTCGTCTTGTTGCAGCAGGACCTCCGGTTCGAAGCGTTCGGCGAGTTGCCAGAGGGCGCCGTAGCTGTGGGGGTGCGAGGCGGAGAGGTAGCTTATGCCGCCGATGGACGCGATGTGATCCAGGGCCGCCCCGTCGTAGAAGGGCGCGGCCTCGAAGGCGACGTTGCCGCCGTCCCGGACGAGGACGTAGCCGGAGGAGGAGATCCCCAACGCCGGCTCCGTCGTGTAGCGCCAGATGCCGGGCTCGACCTCATCCCAGCGGCACCGGCGATCTATGTCCTCCGGCGACAGGAACTCCCAACCGTTCGCGGGCAGGACGTGGCGCGGGTCGAGGCAGACCGGGCACGAGGGCGGCGTGTCGAAGTAGCGCTGCCAGAAGCCGCAGTTGGTGCAGCCGTAGGCCGGCAAGGTCGCCTCCCGGGGCCAGTCCTCCGGAATGCGCGAGCCGTGCGGTGTCTCGCGTGGAACTGCGGTCATATGGCGCTCCTCTCTAGCTTCTCTCCGGCGTCTTCGAGGGCGGCGGAGATCAGGTACATCGTGCGCAGGTCCCGTCCCGGCGGGAAAGGCCAGGCGTCCTCGTCACCGAGCAGCCGGTCTGAGAAGGCTTCGACCTGGGCAAGGAATGGCGGGCGGTCTTCGTCCGGTGGGATTTCTATTCGCTCCCGGCGGCCGTCGGCGGCTCGGATGAGATCCAGGGTTCCGCCCGCGTCCTGGCCCAGAGTGTCGGTTGCGACGGCCATCGCGCTTGTGCCGATGATCTCCAGTGTCCGGCGTGGATATTTTTCCGGGGTGTTGTATGAGACGTGCTGCAGGACGAGTACACCCCCGGCCGTACTGCCGACGAGCGCGGCCCCGTCTTCAACCGCGTAGTCGTGGACGCGGCGCTGTACGAGGCACCGGACCTCGGCGATCTCGTCGTCCAGCAGGTACTGGACGAGATCCAGACCGTGCGGCGCGAGGTCCATGAACGCGCCGCCGCCCGCCCGATAGGGATCGGCCCGCCAGTTGTCCGCGTCCCAATCCGGCGGCAGCCAGCAAGCGTAGTGGATGCGGACCGAGCAGACCGTCCCGAGCGTGCCGGAAGCGTTTATGGACCGGATCCTCCGATGCGCGGCGTGAAACCGCTGGTCGAAGGCGGTACCGTAAACGACGCCCGACGCTTCGCAGGCGGCGACCATCGCCTCCGCCTCGGGGACCGTCGCGGCCATCGGC
>JBARZO010000521.1:0-2084 GCA_049650165.1 Rubrobacteraceae bacterium | reverse complement strand
GATCGGGGCCGCCACCGGCTTGTCTGCCGGCACGGTCCATCGGCTGCTGGCGACCCTGGGCTCGCGGGGCTACGTCTACCGCAACAAGGAGACGCGACGTTACGCGCTAGGATTGAAGTCGCTTACGATGGCGACGGTAACGCGCGAGCAAGTCGGCGCCACGTCGCGACCGTTTCTGGAGGAGTTGGCGCAGGTGAGCCAGGAGACGGCTAATCTGGCGATTCTGGAAGGCAACTCCGCCGTGTACATCGAGCAGGTAGCGCCGCCGAACCGCATGTTGCGGATCTTCACCGAGCCGGGAAACCGGGTCTCGCTGCACGCGTGCGGTTCGGGTAAGGTACTTCTGGCCTACCAGCCACCCCGTCTCGCCGAACTTCTCATTGGACGTCTGGACATGGTTCGGCACACCGCGAGCACCATAACCGACCCCAGCCAACTCCGGTCCGAGCTACGGCAAATACGGCGTCAAGGATACGCAGTAGACTTCGGCGAGCAGGAAGACGGCGTCCGATGCCTCGCCGCGCCGATCTTTGGCGCAGATGGAGAAGTATTCGCCGCCATGAGCCTCTCCGGGCCCTCAAGTCGCCTCGAAAGCCATCGCGCGGAATCTTTGGTTCCTCATCTCAAACGAATCTCCACAGACCTCACGGAAAAATTAGAGGCTCCCTGAAAAGCGTGTGCGCTGTAGTTTCATCATGCGGAATATCTTGTTTACGAGGTTTCAGGGGTGTGTTTTATTGACTATCGGGGATGCAAGCGACAGCCGGTACGAAAAGGCGATGGGAGTAAAGGGTGAGATTTAGCGCGAACGTTTCGATACTTTTCAAGGAAGCTCCGTTCCTGGAGCGATTCGGGCTCGCGGCGGCGGCCGGTTTCGGGGCCGTGGAGTTCTGGTGGCCTACGGGTGAGGACCTCGGCGAGGTCGAGAAGGCTGTAAAAGACGCCGGACTTCGGGTGGCGCTCTTTAACTTCGATGCCGGGGATATGGCGGGTGGTGACCGGGGGTTGGTTAGCGACCCGGATCGGCAGGATCAGTTCCGGGACAACGTGCAAGTCGCGTTGGACCTTGCCCGGCTACTGGAATGCCGCCGGATGAACGTGTTGCTCGGCCACGAGATAGACGGCATGGACCGGGAGCAGCAGCTAGCGTTGGCCCGGGAGAACGTCGCGTTCGCCGCCGATGCGGCGCGAGAGGTCGGGGTCGAGTTGGTGATCGAGGCGGTGAATACTTTCGAGAACGGGCCGTACCTGATCTACATGACGGATGAAGCGGTGGAGTTCGTAAACAGCCTGGATCGTGGCAACGTTGCGATACAACATGACTTCTACCACATGCAGCGCATGGAGGGAAACCTCGTAGCCAAACTGCGGGAACACATCGGTTCGGTCGGGCACATCCAGATCGCCGATTCGCCGGGACGTGGTGAGCCGGGGACCGGAGAGATCCACTACCCTTACGTCCTCGGGATTCTCGAAGAGCTTGGTTACGACGGCTACGTCGGCCTTGAGTACAACCCGACGACGGAAAAAACCGAAGACAGTTTCGGTTGGCTGCCATATGAGTTACGGGATACGGACGTGCCGGTCTCGGAGTTGAAGATCTACTAGAAACTAGAAGGAGCGTTCTTATGGCGGAAAAAGTTGGATTTATAGGGCTCGGGATCATGGGCGGTCCGATGGCCCACAACCTCATAGAGGCGGGCTACGATCTCGTTCTCTACAATCGCCCGTCCGATAAGGCCGAAGAGCTGGCCGGAGAGGGCGCGGAGGTAGTAGAAAGTTACAAAGAAGTCGCCGAACAGTGCGATGTAATAATAACCATGCTCCCCAATTCGCCGCAGGTAGAGGAGGTTTTGGCGGGCGAAGAGGGAGTTTTCGAGGCTGTCCGCGAAGGAACCCTGATCGTGGACATGAGCACCATCTCGCCGGTCGTGACGCGGGAGCTGGCCGAGCAGGCGCAAGAGCGCGGCGCTTCCATAGTGGACGCCCCGGTCAGCGGTGGAGACGTTGGGGCTCAGAAGGGCGAGCTCTCCATCATGGCCGGCGGTAGCGAGGAGGATTTCGAGCGGGCAAAGCCCATCTTC
>JBARZO010000520.1:0-1924 GCA_049650165.1 Rubrobacteraceae bacterium | reverse complement strand
CGTCCGGACAAGGCGCGTACCCGTCAACTACTCAAGCGTTACCACGAAGAAGGTAATCAGCGGGCGCGGGAGCGGGTGATCCAAGAGCAGATGCCTCTGGTCGAGTTTCTGGCCCGCAAGTTCGCCGGCCGTGGAGAGCCCCTGGACGATCTCGTGCAGGTTGGTTCGGTAGGGCTCATAAAAGCCGTGGATCGCTTCGATTTGGATCGGAAAATAGAGTTCTCCACCTACGCTACGCCAAACATCCTCGGGGAGATCAAACGCTACTTCCGGGACAAGGGCTGGTCGATGCGGGTTCCGAGAGGCCTCCAAGAGCTGCGCCAGTCAGCGAGGGACACGATCCGGGACGAGACCGTGCGTACGGGACGTTCCCCAACCGTACCGGAGTTGGCGGCAAAACTCGAAGCCGACGAAGAAAGCGTCATCGAAGCTCTTGCCCTGGGTCGGGCGTACAACACCGCCAGCCTCGATGCTCCTGTAAACCAATCTGACTCCGATAGCGACACCATTGTAGATCTGCAGGCCGATGAGAACTCTCCGATAGAAGGACTGGAAGACAAGATCCTGCTCCAGAAGGCGATAGACGGACTTAAAGGCCAACAACAGCAAATACTCAAACTCCGCTTCAACGAAGGCAAGACCCAAACCGAGATCGCCGTCCAAATCGGCGTCAGCCAGATGCACGTTTCACGTCTGCTCCGCCGCGCGCTCGACGACCTACGCGAAGAGTTGAGCACGTTAGAGCACAACCACTAGAAAAAGCCCGCTCAAAAAGTACAATACCCTAGCTATGAATAGCAATGACATCCGTCAAAAATTTCTGACCTTCTTCGAGGAGCGTGGGCATAGAGTCTACCCAAGTTCCTCCTTGATACCCCACAACGACCCTACCGTTCTTCTCACCACCGCCGGTATGCAGCAGTTCATAACATACTTTACCGGCGAGGAGAAGCCACCCACGCCCCGCGCCGTTAGCGCCCAGAAATGCTTCCGTACCCAGGACCTTGAGGAAGTCGGCGACCCGAGCCACCTCACATTCTTCGAGATGATGGGCAACTTCTCTTTCGGTGACTACTTTAAAGAGGAAGCTATAGGGTGGGCTTGGGAATTTCTAACTGAAGAACTTGGCTTGCCGCCGGAGAGACTTTGGATCACGATCTTCGAGGGTAACGAGGATGCTCCCGAAGACCTCGAAGCGAAGGAACACTGGATTAACGTGGGTGTACCGGAGTACAAGATTTTTGGTCTACCCAAAAGCGAGAACTGGTGGGGTCCACCGGGAGAGACCGGCCCGTGCGGCCCATGCTCCGAGGTCTACTACGACTATGGTGAAGAATTCGGTCTCGGCGACCCGCAACAGGACGCTCGGTACGGACCCGGTGGCGACGACGGGGATTCCCGCTTTCTGGAGATCTGGAACCTCGTCTTTAACCAGTACGAGCAACGCCGGGACGGCACACTCTCACCGTTGGGCAAAACCGGCATAGACACGGGCCTCGGATTGGAGCGTACCGTTGCCGTTGTGCAGAATGTCCGGTCCGTCTACGACACAGACTTGTACGCTCCCGTGTTTGACCGGATACGAAAGCAGACCAGCGCCGAACTCGGGCAATACGAAGATAAAGACCGGGCCCTCTACATACTCGCCGACCACGCCCGAGCCATGGCCTTTCTCATCGCCGACGGCGTAAGACCCGGCAATCAGCGTCGGGAATACGTTCTTCGTCGCATAATACGCCGAGCGATGCTCCAAGCATACTCGCGGCTGGGTATGAACCCTGCCCAGCTCGCTGAAGTGGTAGAGGTGGTCGTAGATTACATGGGTGAGTTCTACGAGGAGCTAAAGGGCGCCAGGGACAACATCCGCCGCATTGTAGAGCAAGAAGCCGGGCGCTTTGTAGAGATTTATGACTCGGGGATGGGG
>JBARZO010000519.1:0-3391 GCA_049650165.1 Rubrobacteraceae bacterium | reverse complement strand
ATCCAGATCGTAGAAGATATGCCAGGAGCCCGTTCCTTCGTAGCCGATGCGATGCCCGGCAATGTAGGTATTCGAGTTTTCCTGCCAGGGATAGCCGGTCGCCGGAACGCGTACAACGGACTCTTTTAGGTTCTCCTCGTTGACGGCGTCGAAGACCGGTATGCCGGAGATGCCCAGCTTGGGGACGCTAAGGTAGAGTATTTTATCCTCTGGACCGCCGGGATCTCGACCGAAGTTAAAGGGCTTGACCGAAGGTATCGCCCCCACCGAGGAATCAGCGGTAATCGGGATCGCGTCCCCGGCCGGATCCTTCCACTTACTAAACTCCGGTACGCCCGTCCGTTCCTTCTTGGAGAGTACGTCTTCCGGTTTTAGAGCTTCGACGGTCTTGCCGCCACCGGAGGCAGGTTTTCCAGACTCAGACCTGGTCGATGCCGGATTCTCGGGCTTCTCGGATGTAGTGGCTTGAGTAGCCTCTACAGTCGTAGTCGAACCGGAGGCTTGTTGCTGCGCGCCAGCGTTCTCGGAAGCCTGTTGGCCCCCGCAAGCGGTAATCGTTAAAAAGACAAAGAACAGGAGCAGGGCGGTTGCCCTGCTCCTGTAAAAACCTACCTTCGACAAGGGTATCTGTCTAGTAGGACTTGCCGGTACCGTAGACGGGAGCCTGTCCGCCGGTCTCCGGCATTGCGCCACCCATAAACGGCGCGATAGCGGCGAGTACGGCATCCTGACTCAACGCCTCCGGGAAGGCCATGTTGGCCGGCGGTACAACACCGAGCAGGTAGTTGATGGCGACGACGTGCTCGCCCTCGACACCCACGATGCTCCCGGCGGCGGCCAGTACGGACGGGCCGGAGATCATCGGGGCCGCGCCCAGGTAGGCGCCGACGCCTGTAATCTCCAAAGTAGCCGCCGTGTTTAAGAACGCGGACTCGCTGGAGAGTGCGTCACCGAAGGTAAACTCCGGCATCGCTACCGGCGTTCCTCCGGCCTCCGTGATCAGGCCGGTGAGAGCCTCGACGTGCTGGCTCTCGTGGTCGTAGGTGGCCTCGATGTACGGTAGGGCTTCGCTGCCGATAATGCCGGCGTCCAGCCCTTGCGCGTAGAAGTCCATTTCCAGGTACTCCAGCGTCAGGGCGAAGTTGGCGACCTCCAGGTCGGCTTCCGCTCCAGCGTACTGGGCGTTGGCCTTACCGGAGAACATGGCTCCCACCGCAGTGGCGCCAGCACCGGCGATGGCGACCTTCTTGAAGAAGTCCGCCCGGCTGTGGGGCTGGGCGAGAGCCTCGGCCCTCGGTACGTTAATCATCTGTTTATCCATAATTTAGTGGTTCTCCTCCCTAGCCTAGGCCGAACGGCGCGGCCGCGGCTTGCACGTCCGCGAGCGGCAGTGCTTCCTCGAAGGCAACGTTGTTTGACGGTACGACGCCCTGGAGGATCTTGATCGCATTCCAGTGCATGCACTCGGCGTTGTGGATGGAAAGCGCCGGAGGCAGATACTCGGAACCTATGAGCGCCGGTGCCGCACCCTGGTAAGCGCCTATTCCGACCGGCTCAAGAGTAGCAGCCAGTTCCAGGAAAGCTACCGGGTCGGTGAACGTACCCTCCGGGAAGGTAAACTCGGGAGTCGCGGGTACTTCCGCGCCCAACTCGCCTAGTATCCCCGCCAGGGCGTCCGCGTGGGCCATCTCGTGGTCCCGAATCGTCGCGAGCTGCGTCGTCGCATATTTGTCGAAGATGCCGGCGTTTACGCCTTCCGCGTAGAACGTACCTTCCAGCAACTCTAGCTGATAGGCCAGCGTCACGATCGCCACGGGACCAGCCTCAGCGTATCCCTCATGAACAGCGTGCGCTTTCCGGACAGCTACCCCGAAACCGCCAATACCTGCTGCAGATAGGGCCGCTCCGGTCCATGCCGCAGTCTTTAGGAAGTTACGCCGCGACAGTTCCCGGTCTATACCGACCGAATCCATGCGGCTCTGCACTTCACTCATTTAGTCCATCCTCGCTTTCTGGGTTCCTAAAACCCTTCCGAAGACCATTACTACAGAACATTACGATGCTAAGTATCCCCCAGATCACTTCCTTCCGAAAAATTTTTCGCAGTCCTTAACGATCTTGCCTCATTATACCCAAACTGGTTTTCGTAAAACAAGTTCAAATAAACTATGGATAACGGACCTTTGATCTACCTCTGATCTAACATACCGCTGATGCCGTAAAATAGGCATGTGGCAGATAAGGGCAACAAATACTTACACCTCGCGGACGAAGAGTTGATCTCTCTTGTAGAGAACGAGGATCCGCAGGCTTTTGCCGTGCTCTATGATCGTCATAGCCGTCCAGCTTACTCGCTGGCGTACCGATTGATGGGCCAACGGCAGGCGGCGGAGGACCTAGTCCAGGAGGTCTTTCTCAGGGTGTGGCGTTCTACCGGTAGTTACCGCGCGGAACGTGGTAGCGCCCGTACCTGGATACTCTCTATAGTCCATCACCGAGGGATAGATTTGCTCCGATCTACCGCCAGTCGTCGTCGTACGCAAGATAAAGTAGAAGCTTCGGCGGAGACGGTCCAGCCAAGCGAGGCCTTCTCCGAAGCCTGGCGTAACTCTCAAAGAGAGGAGGTTCGTCAGGCGCTCGAAACGCTTCCCCCCGAGCAACTGAAAGTATTGGAGTTGGCGTACTTCTCGGGTTACACACACGTCGAGATAGCGGAAATACTGAATCTTCCGCTCGGGACCATAAAAGGCCGGATGAGGTTGGGACTCAAGAAGATCAAAGACTACTTCAATTCTAGAGGGATGACGATACCCGGATGAGCGAGATGAGCCGAGAACGTTTCGATGACCTCAAGGAAGCTTACGCTCTGGGCGCGCTCTCCGATGCGGAGCGCCGCGAAGTCGAGGGCTACATAACCCTCCACCCTGAACTACGCCAGGAAGTAGAGGAGTTCAGCGCCGTAGCAAATATGCTGGCGCTCGCCCCCGCCGAGTACGAACCTCCCCCCGAAGTGCGCCGCAACCTAATGCGTATAGTTAACGCCGAAGCGAGCAGTGAGCAAGCCGAACGGCCCTCGGCATTGTCGAGGTTGCGCGGCTACCTGAGCCTCCGTACTCTAGCACCCACCGCTTTGGCTGTTATCGCGGTCGCGCTGCTGGGCTGGAACGTGTTGCTCCAGGGTGAGGTTCAGAACCTGCAGGGCGAGCTTCAAGAGCGTCAGGCCTTCGCGATGCAGGGTTCCGGGGCGGCCAGCGAAACGAATGCCGAGGTGGTACGTCTTGAGAACGGACGATCAATAGTCTTGGCGGAGGATATGCCATCCCCGCCCGAAGGAAAGACCATGCAGATCTGGGTAATACAAGGCGACACCCCACAACCGGCCGGTACTTTC
>JBARZO010000518.1:0-5973 GCA_049650165.1 Rubrobacteraceae bacterium | reverse complement strand
CCACCGCTCCTACCACCACGACAAGCTCACCTTCTCGCTCGTCTACTCCTTCAACGAGAACTTCGTCCTACCCCTCAGCCACGACGAGGTCGTCCACGGCAAGGGCACGCTAATAGGCCGCATGCCCGGCGACGAGTGGCAGAAGTTCGCCAACCTCCGGGCCTACTACGGTTTTATGTATGCCCATCCCGGCAAGCAACTCCTCTTCATGGGTGGCGAAATTGCCCAGGATCGCGAATGGAACCACGACATCGGCCTCGACTGGAATCTGCTGGACAACCCGCAGCACGCCGGCGTGCAGAACCTGGTTCGTGACCTGAACGCAGTCTACGCCGAAACGCCCGCGCTCTACGAGGTGGACTTCGAGGCTGCGGGGTTCGAGTGGATCGAAGGCGGGGACAAAGAGAACAGCGTAGTCTCCTTTCTCCGCCGTCCCGCCAGCGTCCGTGCGGAAGATTATGCTGTCGTCGTGTGCAACTTCACCCCGGTAGTTCGGGAAGGCTACCTGATAGGAGTTCCCTCGCCAGGAACCTACGTTGAGGCGCTGAACACCGACGACGGGACTTATGGCGGGAGCGGCGTTAGCAATGGTGGGCCGATAGAGGCCGAGGAGATCCCGTCACACGGGCATCCATACTCACTCTCTCTGACATTGCCGCCGCTCTCGACGATGATCCTGAAGCGATCTGGATAGATTTGGGTGTCTGGTCGCTATGCGGAACTGGCGTTGCGACTTTAGTTGGCTCGCGAGTGGCTAGAATCGATTATCAAGTTGGGATGTGCGCAAGTTTTTGAGAACTTCTATGAACCGCCGGAGAAAAACGCGTTGAGATGTTCCAGTACCGCTTCTGGTGCATCTTCTTGAGCGAGGTGGGCGCATTCGGGAATCGTCTTCATCTGTGAGCCTGGGATTGAGGAGTGTAGCTTCTCTCCTATCTCCAGTGACAGCCAACGGTCTTCTTCGCCCCATAGGACAAGCACGGGACGTTCGATCTTTCCGTAGAGTGGTTCAACTTCATCGGTATAGCGTTGGTCGTTCTGGGATATTTGTCGGTAGAGGGCGGCTTGTCCTACTTCTCCTAGCCAGGGCTCTACGTAGGGGATTGTCTCCTCATCGGACATCGGTCTGTAGGTGGCGTCTCTAACGTAGGCGGCCACCATCGCTTGGTGCATGTAGCCGGGGATCTGACCGAACACACCCGGGTAGTTCTGCACCAACCGGAAGAACGGGGAACCCCAGGGAGCCACGGAAACCGCATCCATAAGAGTGATCTGCGCGAAGTCACACCCCTCCAAGAGGTGTGCCCTCAGGATGATCGCACCGCCGAAGTCGTGGCCGACGATCCTCGGATTATCAAGCCCCCAGTGTTCCAATAGTGCGGCCAAGAGCTTGCCCTGAGCGTAAAGGGAAACGTCCTGCCCCTCACGTTTTTCGGATGCTCCATATCCCAACAGGTCGAAGACGTAAACCTGGTAATTCTCTGCCAGCACGGGAGCGATGTTGCGCCAGACGTAGGAGGAAAATGGTGTGCCATGCACCAGGACCACGGGCGCGCCTTCGCCCATGACATCGTAGGCGACACGGTCACCCCTGTACTCGAAAAATTCCCTAAGCTCCCACGTGCCTAAGCTGCCTTCCATCATACACCTCCAGAACTTCGTATCACCGATCCGCCGACACCCTCTCTTGCTAGTATCGTACGGTCTCCTTTGTATCTATTCAAACGAAGAAATAAGATATTATCCATCTCAAAACATGATGAATCCGCGACATGGTGTTTCTGAAGAGTCTTAGAGGAGAGAAGATGGAGCTTAGACATCTTAGAACTTTCAGGGTGGTCGCTAGTGAATTGAGCTTCACTCGTGCTGGGAGAGAATTGGGCTACGTCCAGTCGGCGGTCACGGCCCATGTAAAGGCTCTCGAAAACGATCTAGGAGTAAAGCTCTTCGACCGTTTGGGCAGAAACGTCGTTCTAACGGTGGCTGGGCGTGAACTACTTGCATACGCTACGAAGATCCTCGACCTTACGGAGAGCGCGCGTGCTGCCGTTGCAAACGATGGGGACCCTTCCGGCACTTTGCACGTAAGCGCCTCGGAGAGCCTTTGCATCTACCGGCTTCCACCCGTGCTCAAAGAGTTCGGCAGCCGCTACCCTGAAGTCCGGGTGATCTTTGAGCCGAGCAAGAACGGTACGCTAGACTCTGCACTGCGTCGCAGGCTTTCAGAGGGCTCGGTGGATCTGGCATTCGTCATCGAGAGGGAGCATAAAGATCCGGCAGATCTCATTTCCGAAGCCCTGATCAGGGAGCCTCTCATTCTGGTCGCTAACCCTGAGCATCCGTTGGCCGGGGCGGACGAGGTACGTCCCGCAGACTTGGCCGGTGAATCGGTGCTGATGGTGGAAAAGGGCTGCGGTTTTAGGACTGTATTCGAAGAACAGATGTCCCGGACCGGAGTCAAGCCGAGATCGGAGATAGAGTTCACTAGCGCCGAGGCGATTAAACGCTGCGTAGAGAGCGGTATGGGAGTAGCGGTGCTCGCGGCAGTATCCGTCGCGGAGGAGCTTCATCGTGGTCGGCTAGCGGCTCTAAATTGGTCAGAGCCCGGATTCCAGGTCTCGACCCAAATGCTTATTCATAAAGACAAATGGCTCTCGCCAGCCCTCAAGGCTTTCATGGAGACCGCCGATGAAATGCTCAGAGGCAGTGAAGAGCACCGGCAACCTTTGTCTAAGTCAATCGCCTAATCTGCTGCTCCTGGCTACTCCGAAAGATCCTCCGAGTAAAATGCCTGGAGGCGTACTCCCAGGGCGTCGGCGAGTGTGAGTTGCATGGCTCCTCGGGGACGACGGGTACCGGACTCCAACTCTGAGATGATCTCGGAATCGACCCCACAACAGGATGCCAGGTTTTCGATCGACATACGCGCCTTGATCCGCTCGGCCCTGAGTTTTCTTCCGCTGAATTGCTCTCTCATATCTCTACATGCTAAACCTCTCGAAGACCGTGTGCAGGCTAGATGGGCGTGGCGAGGTTTGAAGGAGAAAAAGAGGATCATCCGCCCACTTCCCGACCGAAGGAGCTTCGGATGGCCCAACACACCAACTCCAATTTTAGTTCCTATTGGCTTGGAAAGGATTCTCCGACAGGTAAACTTACGGGGTACTTCTGATCTACGCCGCGACTTGCGAAAGAAAACAGCGCGCGTCTTAGCTGAAATACTGATTGACCGAAAGACTGACTCACTCAACGAGAAAGGAAAATCCTGCTTTGATAAGCACGGATACACAACGCAGCGTCGTATGGCCCGGCCGTCCCTACCCTCTGGGCGCCACCTGGGATGGTGAAGGCGTCAACTTCGCACTGTTCTCCGAGAACGCCGAGAAGGCGGAGCTTTGTCTCTTCGATCCCTCGGGTAAAACGGAGACCGAGAGGATAGAGCTCTTCGAGAAGACGGACCAGATCTGGCACTGTTATCTGCCTTACGGCCGGCTCGGGCAACTCTACGGCTACCGGGTCTACGGGCGCTACGACCCCGAAAACGGCCACCGCTTCAACCCGAATAAGCTCCTCCTCGACCCGTACGCCAAGTCCATCGTCGGTGGCCTCGACTGGAGCTACCCACACTTCGGGTACGAGATGGGCGGCAAGCACGAGGACCTGGGCTTCGACGGCCGCGACAACGCCGAAGGAATGCCCAAGTGCCAGGTCGTAGATACCTCCTTTACCTGGGGCGAAGACCGGCGACCAAACACCTCCTGGCACGACACGATCATCTACGAGCTGCACGTCAAGGGCTTTACGAAGCAACACCCGGAGATACCGCCTCAGCTTCGCGGAACCTACGCGGGCCTCGCCTCCGCCCCCGCCATCGACCATCTGACGCGCTTGGGTGTTACGGCGGTCGAGCTTATGCCGGTACATTCCTTTGTGCAGGACAAACATCTTGTCGATAAGGATCTCGCCAACTACTGGGGCTATAACTCCATCGGGTTCTTTGCGCCGGAGCCGCGGTACTCGGCGACCGGCGGGATAGACGAGTTCAAGACGATGGTGAAGCGCCTCCACTCCGCCGGCATCGAGGTGATCCTGGACGTCGTATATAACCACACCGCTGAAGGCAACCGGATGGGCCCGACCCTCTCATTCCGCGGCATAGACAACGCTGCCTACTATCGGCTCGTCCCGGACGACCTCCGCCACTATATGGACTTCACCGGCACGGGAAACACGCTGAACATGATGCACCCGCGGGTGCTGCAACTAATCATGGACTCCCTGCGGTATTGGATCACGGAGATGCATGTGGACGGTTTCCGCTTCGACTTGGCGAGCGCCCTGGCCCGCGAACTCTACGAGGTGGACCAACTCTCAAGCTTTTTCACCATCATCCGACAAGACCCGGTCATCTCCCAGGTCAAACTCATCGCTGAGCCGTGGGACGTGGGCGAGGGCGGCTACCAGGTCGGCAACTTCCCCGTAGGGTGGACGGAGTGGAACGGCAAGTACCGCGACGAGGTACGTGCCTACTGGAAAGGTGAGGGCGGCATCGTCGGAGATTTGGCCTACCGCCTCACGGGCTCCAGCGACCTCTACGAGCACGGCGGCCGGCTGCCCTACGCCAGCATAAACTTCGTTACCGCCCACGACGGCTTTACCCTCCACGACCTCGTCTCCTACAACGAGAAACACAACGGGGAGAACGGCGAGGACAACAACGACGGCGAGAGCCACAACACGAGCTGGAACCACGGCGAGGAAGGCCCAACAAAAGACCCTGAAATCCGCCGTCTCCGCAATCGTCAGAAACGCAACTTCATGGCGACGCTACTTCTCTCCCAGGGAGTACCCATGATCGTCTACGGCGACGAGATGGGCCGGACTCAGAACGGCAACAACAACGCGTATTGTCAAGACAATGAGATAAGTTGGGTAGATTGGGATCTCTCACGGGCGGACCGGAACATGATGGCGTTCGTACGGCGTATGATCCGGATTCGCAAAGAGCATCCGGTATTCCGGCGGCGAAACTTCTTCCAGGGGCGTAGGATCAAGGGCGCCGATGTCAAAGACATCACCTGGCTAAACCCAGACGGAAACGAGATGAGCGACGAGGAGTGGGACAACTCGTTCGCGCGTTCTTTGGGACTGCAGATGGCCGGCTACTCCGAAGACCAATACGATTCAGAAGGTCGTCCCGAGATAGACGACGACTTTCTCATGCTCTTCAACGCGCACAACGAGGAGATACCCTTCACCCTGCCGCCCGGGCAGGAAGAAACCCGCTGGGAAGCCATCGTAGACACCAGCTACGCCGCCGGCCTTCGCGCCGACGGCTTCTTCAAGCCCGAGACGGATTACCCGCTGAGAGCCCGCTCGATGGCAGTGCTCGTCAACCGTCAGCCGGACGCCGTGGAGGAGGACGACGAGTGAGGAACTATCTGGCGGGAATCGAGAACGTGACGACGAAGACCAATAGGTGTTCTCGCGATGTTAGCCCACCGGAAAGCTGTGAAATCATGGGAATGTTCGTTCTCTGTATTAGCTATTATGGTCCTCTGGAACGGCAAATTATCTAGCGCGAAGGTCGAGTTTGCATTCGGACAAATGGTGGCAGAGCGGAATTGTGTATCAGATCTACCCGCGCAGTTTCGCGGACTCGAAAGGTGACGGCACCGGAGACCTCCGGGGCGTAATATCGAAGCTGGACTACCTGGAATGGCTCGGTATAGACGCCGTATGGCTCTCCCCGATCTACCCATCACCAATGGCCGACTTCGGATACGACGTCTCGAACTACACCCATATCCACCCCATGTTCGGCACCCTCGAAGACTTCGACGAGTTGGTGGAGGAGGCTCATCAGAGGGACTTGAAGATAATTCTGGACTTCGTTCCAAACCACACCTCGGACGAGCACCCGTGGTTTATTGAGTCGCGCTCTTCCCGGGATAACCCGAAGCGGGACTGGTA
>JBARZO010000517.1:0-6767 GCA_049650165.1 Rubrobacteraceae bacterium | reverse complement strand
GACTCTTCGCCATAAAGAGTTTGGGGAGAACAGGGATCGGCTTCCTCACCAAAGAAAGATCCCGATAGAGAACATAGGAGCCCTCGCAGAAGCTCTCCGACAGACTCACTATCGGAAGAGACTTCAGGTTCCGAATCAATAACTACCAAGTCCATCGAAACTGGAACTGCCGAGTAGAGACTTCTTCTCAAAGGGATTTACCTGCCCAGCGGACAATCACTTTCTGGTACTCCGGTATCCACGCTGTTCGAGACCCTATAAGAACCTATCAACCTGACGGCTAACTTCCTGGCTTCAACTTGATCCTGGAGGCTCTGGCCGCTTACGCTGTGGTTGTATGAGTGAAATGAGAAAGGAGGAGGTGAAGATGAGTGAGCCAGTAGATCCCCAGGACGTTAGTAAGGCAATGGAAGCAATTAAGGAGAAGGCCGCTGCTGGAGAGTATCGGCTGAGCTTGCACGCGGTCCAGGAGCGAATAGAGGACGGCATCTCTACCGAGCAACTAGAGCAGGCGCTATCCTCGGGCCAGATACTGGAGAACTACCCGGAGGCCGAACGCGGTGCCTGTTGCCTGGTAGGAGGCTCCACCTCGGAAGGAAGACCCGTCCACGTGGTCTGTACTACTACTCTGGAAACGATGGTTATCATTACGGTATACGAACCCAAGCTGCCCTGGTGGGAAACTCCTGCCCGGCGAAGCCAGCGAAGGAGGTGAGAAGACGATGAGTTCCATGAAGTGCAACATCAAAGGATGCCCGGGCTCCTACGAGCAGAAGCTCGTTACCCTGACCGTACGCCACCAAGACGAACTGGTAGTTATCGACCACGTGCCGGCTGAGGTGTGCAATGTCTGCGGCGATCAACTCTTCGCGCCGGAGACGAACCGCAAGATTGACCAACTACTAGAACACCGGACAGAAACCGAGCCCCGTCAGACTGTGCCGCTCTACGACTACGCCTTGTAGAAGAAAACAGAAGAAACTGCAGAAGCCACGAGCGAATGTAGAACATCCAACACGAGGCATTGGCGATAATCGCCAATGCCTCTTTCTGTAGATGCAAGGTTCACTACCGAAAGGAGATAGGACAGCAGGAAGATAGACGGAGGTAAGAAAGAAGAACGCGGAGGCCCCCTAATGGCGCTCTAACGGAGCGCCGGGAGCCTCCTCCAAAGAGTAAGGAGGCACCCGCCGAAAGGGTGTCTAAAGAAGACCAAACGTTTAGAGGACCCGGAGTTAGTGGCTCCGGGTCCTCTTTGTTCCCCAAGAAAGGAGAAACTCAATGCACATCGAGTATACATCCGAAGAGGTAAGGACGCTAATAGAGGAGCATGAAGCCCTCGACTTCACCATGCTTGGCGGGGCTACCGCCGACGACCTGGCCGAAGCGACCGACGTTCTGGAGGGCGTCGAGGAGCTGATCGCCAAGCTGGATCCCACCATCCGGTACGAGACGGTAAACCCGTACAGCATTCCCGTAGGAGCCGAAGGAGACCTGGCCTGGATCCCGGTAGCCAACAACTGCACCCGCTCCGCCGGCGTCGCCGTCGCCACTGACGGCACCTTGAGCTTTACCGTCCGGTCAGAGGCTGGAGAGCCCACCTCCTACTTCGCCGCCCGCCAGGCCGTGGCCCACGCTCTGGCCGGCGCACAGGCCGAGAACGATTGCTCGATCATCGAGCAATCCCCCCGTACGGAGAACGTGGATACCACCAAACAGGAAGACCCGCTCGTCACGCTCCTCAAGGAGAACGGTTGGGCGATGGCCGCCGGGCGCACCCTGGCCGACGTGGATGACGAGGTCCTCGCGCGAGCCTACAAGCTCTCCGAGGAGGGCATCGCGCATCTGTTCGCCACCGAAGCCGGAGACGGGATCGTGCTGGCGATGGCCGGTTCGACTCAGGGGGACCGCCGGCGGGCCGCTGAGAAGCTCCCTAAGCTTCCAGCCCGGAGCTACTCCACCCGGTCCTACTCCGTACTCCTCGACTACGTCGCGCCCGGAGATCACTACTCCGAGCAGGAGGGTTTCGGCCAGAGTGTCAAGGAGGCCACGAAGCCTAAGGAGCACCTGCTCGAAGCCGCCGCCGAGCGCTTCAAGGCTTCCCGCTTTCTCCGGCCCTCGGCGGATAACCTGCTCGACACCCGGGCGATCCGGGAGCGGGTCCGGAAGAATGCCCTGGTGCGGGCCGCCATCCGGGAAGCCCTCGCGGTAGACGCCGCCGACGCCGGTGAGGTAGTCCGGCGCGTCGCCGTGCTCTACCTCACCGCCCGGTACTTCTTCACGAAGATTGCTCGTCGGGCGCTCGCTGCCGAGCTGCCCTGGGACTCGAAGGCCGAACGGAAGCGGAGTGCTAGCACTAGCCAGCGGATTCGCTCGAAGATAATCGCAGCCCGCAAGGCCCGCGCGGGAGAACCGCTGGCGGTCAAGGCGGCCGATGAACTCGATGCTGAGAGGCACGAGCGTCTCGCTTCTACCGCCGAGCATTCAAAGCTCCGCTCCTCTATCGAGGGACGGCGCAAGAGCGGCCGGGCAGCCTACGACACCGCCCGCGCAGTCTACCTTCAGCGGTGCCCGGAACTCGAACACAAGCTCCTGCACCTCCTCCGGCGCGACGGCGTCACAGCCGAAGCCAAGTTCCTCTCCCGCCACAGCAACCTGGCAGCCGAGGCAACTAACCCGGAAGGAGCTCTTCGGACGGCGCTCCAGACGCTGGCCGAGTCCGGCAAGGTTCGCAGGATCCGCTCCCACAAAACGGGCGAGGTCTTCCTCACCGCCACCGAGCCGCTCGCCGAGACCGGCTACCGGAGGTCCCTTAACGGCCTGATCCGCGACGAGCGGTACGGGATCGTGAACCCTTGGTCCAGCGAAGCTCCCTCCCCCATGGAGGCCGATGGCGAAGCCGGGGAG
Organism: Rubrobacteraceae bacterium; assembly: GCA_049650165.1. Lineage (GTDB taxonomy): Bacteria > Actinomycetota > Rubrobacteria > Rubrobacterales > Rubrobacteraceae > SIRX01. The sequence continues at coordinate 3,860 of JBARZO010000517.1, read as the reverse complement.
TGGGAGAGAGGCCTGGAGGACCTCGACCATCACGAGGCGGCCGTCCTCGCCCCGAAGAGGTTCCGCAACACAGAGGCTTCCGAGCAACAACTCATGGCCGCCGAAGAGTTGGCCGAATACTCCGCCTTCGAAGAGGTGGAGGCAGTAGCTGAGGCGGTCACCGAGGCGACGGCCGAAGGCTTTGCCGAAGACATCGCCTGAGATATCAGGAAGGCCCGCGCGGAAGTTACCCGGAGAGGGGCGTATCAAGCGTCCCTCTCTTCTAGAGAAGAACCCAAGTAAGAAAGGAGATACACGATGATTACCGTAACCGTCGAGCAGAAACAGGGAGCAACCACCCGCCGGACGCGGGTCAGCGCCCTGTCCATCGAGCGGGCGCTCCAGATCTCCGGCTCTGGCAAGCCCGACACCGACGCCCGGGTCGTCTTCACCATGGACGCCGAAGCGCCCGGGATCGGTAACGATACCGATCAGCCCGAACGTGACCTCAACCTCTACCGTAAACAGCGTGCCGGCATCCCAAATAGCAATTAGAGCTGCCGCCGACTAACCTTCCTACCCTTTTTTGCCTGCACATAAGCCTTGTATGCTTGTATGGTGCCTCTCGCGTCCGTTCCGCCTCCCAAATGCCGGAACGGACGTGAGAGGGAGGTTTGGGCATGACCCTGGAAGAGCTTTTGAAACTCGAAGAAGACGTGCCTTGCCCAGGTTGTCCGGTGTGCAAACCTCGGGTGCCACAAGTGCGAAAGAGCGGCCGTTACGGAGGTCGACTCTCCACACCAGGCAACGAGGATAACAAGAGCGGTGGTCGCAAGCGGATCAGCAAACCTAGCAGAGAGGACTGATACACCTTGACGGACTCCCAGAAAGACCCGCGAGTAGCCGATCCGGTATCCACCGAACCCGCTGAAAGCTCAAACAACAGCTCCATCAAAGGCTCCGCCAGACACATGCTTCGGGAGTTTTTCGGCTTCTCGGAGTTTCGTCCCGGACAGGAGGCCGTTCTAGAGGCCGCTGCCCGGGGGCGCGATGTACTGGCCGTAATGCCCACCTCGGGCGGTAAGAGCCTTTGCTACCAGGTTCCCGCACTAATGGCTGAGGGGCTCACGCTGGTCATCTCTCCCCTGGTCTCCCTGATGAAGGACCAGATGGATTCGCTCCAGGCCCGGATTCGGCAGTCCGGCGGCCATCCGGACACCGTCGCCGCCCTGCATTCGGGGCTTACGGTGGGCGAGCGCCGCCGCGTCGAGCATCGCCTGCTAAACGGAGGGGTGAAAATCCTGTATATCGCACCTGAGAGGCTCCGTTCTCTGGAGGTCGTGGTGATGCTAAAACGAGTCGGTGTCTCCTTAATCGTCGTAGACGAGGCCCACTGCATAAGCGAGTGGGGACACTCCTTCAGGCCCGAGTACCTCTTTCTGGCGACCGCCGTGGAGGTACTCGGCAAGGCTGGCGGCGCCAAGACGGGACGGCCCCCGGTGATGGCGCTGACGGCCACCGCTGATGAGCGGGTACGGGAGGACATCGTGGGACTGTTAGGGCTCCGGGAGCCGGCGGTGGTACAGACCGGCTTCGACCGGCCGAACCTCCGCTACCGGGTCCGGTGGGTCGCCGAGGACGCCAACGACCACACTGGGATGCTCGGCCGCCTGGATACTATAGTGGAGGCGCTATCTGAAGGGGAGCCCCCGGCAATCGTCTACGTTCACACCCGGCGGCGCGCCGAAGAGATCGCCGCGGATCTGTCCGGCATGGGCATCCCGGCCGAGGCCTACCACGCCGGTATGAACCATGTTGAGCGCGACCGGGTACAGGGCCGCTTTATGGAAGATGAGCTGCCCGTAATCGTGGCGACGGTCGCCTTCGGGATGGGCGTGGACAAGCCTAACGTGCGCACCGTGATCCACGCCGGCGTCCCCGCCTCTATCCCCGCCTACGTCCAGGAGGCTGGACGTGGCGGACGAGACGGCAGGCCCGCCTCCTCAACGGTACTCTTCTCCCCTAAAGAGCTCGAACACCGTAAAGACCTGGCAGGCTTCGGACAGACCACCGCCGAGGACGCCCGAACCTTTTTCGACGCGCTGCGAAAGATCGCCGTGCGCGAAACAACCGGGGTGAACCGCGGCAAGCTCCGGGCCAACCCAAAGGCGCACGAGTTGCTCAAACTCGGTGGTGTTGGTTACGAGGCCGCCCAAGACGCCCTGCGGGCGCTGGAGTCGTTGGGCCGTGTGAGGCGTCACTACAACGTCTGGTCTGAGGTCTGCGTCTCGGGCCTGCTAGGCCTGGGAGGTGCGGCCGCCGGGCCTGCCGAAGATTCAGCAGCCGCGGTGCTCGATGCCCTCCGGCGTCTGCGGGACAAGGGCGGCGGTTCGGACGGCTTCCGGGTGGCGCTACCTGAGCTGGCACGGGAGGCGGGGGTCTCCCCAGTGGTGGCGCAGGCCGCGATCACGCGCCTGGTCGCTACGGGAGCGATGAGGGCAACCGGACGGGGCGTGCTCGCCGACCTCCTCATAAAACCCAGACCCTTGGGCGGTCGAGAGCTACGCAAGTTGGAGAAGCGCTTCGAGGCGCGTTCGGCCGTCGAGGTCCGCCACCTCGAAGACGTAGGGAATTACGCTTCTCTAAGGACGTGCCGCCGGGCGCAGTTGCTCTCGTACTTCGGCGACGGCGACGCCGGGCTTGTCGCCCCCTGCGACGGATGCGACGTCTGCCAGGGCGGTAGCCAGGGCACCCGTACCGCGGGACGGCCGACAGCCTCTATTCTCTTCCGGGCCTTCGCCGGTTTGCGACGGGCGGCCTTTAGAGCGATCTGAACCGGTTGTCGGCCACCAACCTGACATAGAGGCATCTGAATAAGGGTTCAAATCTATGTGGGAGCGCAGCAAGCATAAAAGGAGAAGGCAAAGGCCGGTACGCATAGGGCGATAGCGACCAGTCAAGCCAGTATTCGTATTCCAGGTCCGTCGAGCGTTAGAGGATCCCCCCGAGAGCCGGACCCCTGCGGCCCCCCTCAGAGGACGAGGGGACCGCAAAGGTTCCAAACGCAATGAGCGCTGCTGAAACGTGAGTAGGCGGTGCATGATGGGGGCGAAAAGCTCCTAGAAAGGAGCGAGCCACATGGTTAGCTTCAACAAGGTAGTTCTGGCCGGAAATCTCTCCAGGGAGCCCGAACTCAAGTTCACTAACGACGGGGTGCCGGTAGCGGATTTCGGGCTGGCCGTGAACCGGGTCCGCTCGAAGAACGACGCCGTGGACTTCTTCGACGTCACCGCCTGGCGCGAGCTCGGCGAGGCGATCGTCAACTACAAGAAGAAGGGTGACCCCGTCCTGGTCGAGGGCAGGCTCCAGTACCGCTCCTGGGAGGCCGAAGACGGCTCGAAGCGGAGCAAGGTGGACGTGGTAGCGGATAACGTACAGTTCCTCGGCCGGGGCAGAGGTTCCTCCGACAGCGGCTCTGGAGCAGACGCCGCAGCTTAGTCCTACCGCACCGGCGGGACCGGAACGAACACAATAAGGGGCGGCGCTCTACCAGGGGCGTCGTCCCTTCCGCATATCTGGAACGGAGGAACTCGTGATCGAGAACGCCGAGACCGAGGTGCATCATCGCGTCCCGAAGAGCCTCCTCACTTTGCATGACAGGATGGCGGGTTGTGAGGAGTTGGATGGGGCGGCGCTACAAGCCTGGTTCGACTTCGAAGAAGAGTGCCACCGGCGCGGCGTAGATCCGGGCCTTTCCCGCAATGAGCTGAAGAGCGCCATAGAAGGCTCCACGGTGGAGATCACCCGCCAGGAGCATCGGGAAACGATACATGCGGAAGACTGGCCCAGGTGGGGCAGGATGGGCGGGCTGAGGGTTCTGG
>JBARZO010000516.1:0-1683 GCA_049650165.1 Rubrobacteraceae bacterium | reverse complement strand
GTATTGTCCAATCCATAGAGCCTGGAGTAGTAAGCGTCGTTAGCCGACTTCGTTTGTACGGGTTCGATCAGGTAGTCCGGCTCGGCGTACTCGATGTCCGGGTCTTGTTCGTAAGTTTCGACCGCTTCGTTCACGCTGAGGTCCCGCGGCAGATCTACCACGTTGACATCGCTACGAGGAAGGTCTTCGTCGATCTGGGCGTTGTTCTCCTGGTTTAGCTCCTTGAGGTCTCCCTGGGTGGCGTCATCTTCTATCTTGACTATGATCTTGTCTGGATCGAACTCGCGATCCTCAGAAGACTCGAAGCTCGGCCCTTCTTCACCTGTTCCGCCCGGTGTAGGCTGACTGTCGGCTTCCTGGGAAACACCCTGTATGGTGAAAACCGTTAGGGAAATGGCGACTAAGGCCGCCGCGAATAATGTCAACCTTTGCAAATTTTCCGTCCTCAACGTCTGTAATACCTCTTCTATATTTCACTACAATCGTATTATCGGACACCGTAGATAGAACTTTAGTTTTTTCTCTTACACGCTTACAAAGTCTTAGGGACGATACTGGCCGAATATTTCACGCAGAACGTCTGAAACCTCACCTAGAGTGGCGAGGTTTGAGAGGGCTTCTTTCATCGGATAGAGAAGGTTATCTGTGCCTTCGGCGGCTTTTCTCAGGTCGGAGAGTGAACGCTCTACAGCGGCGCCGTCTCGACTTTCTCTTAGCTCGACGAGGCGATCTGACTGCTTTTCCCGAATGGTTTCATCTACGGTGTGGAGTTCCATGTCGGGCTCTTCGTCGGAGACATAACGATTCACGCCGACGATAATTTGCTCTTCTTTTTCGATCTGCCGTTGGTAGCGAAAGGCGGCCTCTTCGATCTCTCCTTGCATGAAGCGTTCTTCTATAGCCTTTACCGAGCCCCCTAGATCGTCTATCCGCCCGATGTACTCCCACGCTTCTTCTTCCAACGCGTCGGTGAGCGATTCTACGTAGTAAGAGCCGGCCAACGGATCAGCGGTATCCGTGAGTCCGGCCTCGTTTGCCAGTATCTGCTGGGTACGCAGCGCGATGCGGGCGCTTCTTTCTGTCGGGAGGGCGAGCGCCTCGTCAAAGGCGTTGGTGTGCAGGCTCTGGGTCCCGCCGAGCACCGCAGAGAGCGCCTGTACCGTAGTGCGGGCTATATTGTTCTCGGCCTGCTGGGCGGTTAACGAAGACCCGGCGGTTTGGGTGTGAAAGCGGAGCATCGCACTCTTCTCGTCGGTGGCCCCGAAGCGGTCCGCCATAATTTTAGCCCACATCCTGCGCGCCGCCCGATACTTGGCGGCCTCCTGGAACAGGTCGTTGTGGGCATTGAAGAAGAACGAGAGCCGTGGTGCGAACTCATCCACTTCGAGCCCAGCCTCCACGGCCGCTTCGACGTAGGCGATAGCATTGCTAAGCGTGAAAGCAAGTTCCTGAACCGCTGTGGAGCCTGCCTCACGAATGTGATAGCCACTTATAGAGATGGTGTTCCATCGCGGCAACTCTTTGGCGCAGTAGGCGAACATGTCGGTCGTAACCCTCATTGAAGGCTCCGGCGGGTAAATGTAGGTGCCCCGTGCCAGATACTCTTTGAGGATGTCGTTCTGGGTGGTACCGGTTACCTCGTCCGGTTTCGCACCCTGCTCCTCGGCGACGAGGGAATAAAGC
>JBARZO010000515.1:0-8698 GCA_049650165.1 Rubrobacteraceae bacterium | reverse complement strand
TGGAGTTGACCTGCAGTCGGGCTACCGCTTCGGCGAGCCATTCGGGCATTACGCCGTAGCCGAGCCGCCAGCCGGTCATGGCGTAGGTCTTCGAGAAGCCATCTAAGATGATGGTGCGTCCGTCGGGGCCGAGGCCGGGCTCGGAGGCGATGCTAGCGAAGGGGCTATCGTAGAGCAGCCGGGAGTAGATCTCATCGCTAAGGATGAAGATGTCCGGACGCTCCCGTAGTATCTCCGCCAGACCGGCGAGGTCCTCGGGCGTCAGCACGCCGCCGGTCGGGTTGGCGGGTGAGTTCAGGATCACCAGCTTGGTGCGGGCGCTGATCCCCGCCCGAAACTCGTCGAGGTCGAAGCGGAACTCGTTCTCTTGCCGGAGCGGCACGAAGACCGGACGACCACCGGCGAAGTCGACCATCGACTCGTAGATCGGGAAGGCAGGACTGGGGAGTAGTACCTCATCACCTTCTTCAACGAGGGCGAGGATGGTGAAGAACATGATCGGCTTCCCGCCCGGCGTGACCACCACCTGTTCGGGGGCGACCTCAATGCCCCGGCTCTTGGATACTTCGTCGGCTATAGCTTCGCGCAGCTCGGGGATACCGGCTGCGGGGGTGTAGTGGGTTTGTCCCTCGCGCAGCGCCCGGCATCCGGCCTCTACGATGTGATCCGGCGTGTCGAAGTCCGGCTCGCCGATCTCCAGGTGGATGATCTCCCGTCCCTGTTTCTCCAACGCCTTCGCCTTTGCCAGCACCGAGAAAGCCGACTCGGTCCCCAGACGCCCCATCCGCTTCGACAACTCCAAACCGAAACCTCTCTTCTTAGACTCATTACTTCCCAGAACATTACATCATACGCTGGAGGACGAACCCCGACGCGAGACGTCCGACGAGACGCGCTAGAATATGCCGGTTGGTTTCTCTGGCTGAGGCGCTGGTAGATTGAGCCTCACCAATGCTGCAAGCTGCAAAAGAAAGGTACTAATTTTGTCCGCGGAGCGTAACGGCGATACGAACGGCCTGTCCTTCGACCTGTGCGCCTTCGACCTCGACGGGACCATCTTGCGCCGCGACCTGGTCATAACGGAGCGTACGATGGAGGCCGTGCGGAGGCTCCGGGAGCGTGGAGCCCGGCTCGTGGTCGCTACGGGTAGGCAATATGAGAGTGCCCGCGAGCAAGCTTACCGGCTGGGTTTCCGCGGCTCGGAACCCGTGATCTGCTACGGGGGAGCCATGATCCGGAGCGTAGACGGTGAGACTGCCTTCCACCGCACCATAGACTACGAGGCCGGAATAGGGGTCCTCGAATGGGCGCAGGAGAGGGAGCTACACGTCCGCATCTTTCTCGACGGCCGCATCGTATCCTCTCCGCGTACCACGGCCCTGCTCGAACACGTGAATCATCCCGAGATCTCTGAGGTCTCGGTCGTGGAATCTCCGGCGGACTGGCTCCGTGAAGCTGGAGAGAACCCCACCAAGATCGTCTTCGTCGACTACCCGGACCGTATAGGCGGCTGGCTGGAAGACGCCCGGGAGGCTTTCTCGAAACGTTTCTTCGTCACCCGTAGCCTGCCGCACTACGTGGAGGTCGGTGGGCCTGAAGGAACGAAATCTCAAGCTCTAGAGTTCTTGTGCGAACAGTGGGGGATAGAACAGCACCGCACGCTCGCCTTCGGGGACGCCGACAACGATATAGACATGCTCCGCTTCGCCGGCCACGGGGTCGTCGTCGGCGGGTTGACGGAGGCCGTTCGTGAGGCCGCCGATACCGTCGCGCCTTCCATAGAAGAGGATGGAGTGGCCCGTTACGTCGAAGAGTTGTTGGGAGAAAGCTAGTGCCGGAACTGCCCGAAACCACGGTCATCTCGGAGGACATCCGCGCCCTGGCCGGGGGCAAGAAAGTCCTGGGGGCCGCCGTTTTCCGTCCGGACGTTACGAACGTAGAAATGGAGGAGTTCGGAGAGCGTCTTGTCGGGAGAACACTGATCGGAACGGGCCGGCGCGGTAAAGTTATTATGCTCGACTTCGGGGGGATAGTCGGTGCTGTCCATCTGATGATTTCCGGTCGTGTTTTGCCCCTACCGGAATGGCAGAAACCTGACCGGATGAACACCGCCGTACTGGAGTTCGAAGGTGGGCTGGTACTGGCTTTTACCCGGCTCTGGCTCGGATACTTCAACCTCTACGATCCAGAAGAAGTCGAGACCCATCCACTGATCTCCCGCCTCGGTCCGGACCCATTCTCAGAAGGTTTTACGGTGGATTATCTGTCCCAGACCTTCAGGCGTAAGGCGAACATAAAAGGAATGCTCCTCGACCAGTCTATCGTTGCGGGCCTGGGAAACATCTACGTGGACGAGGTGCTCTTTGCCGCGGGCGTTCATCCTACTCGCCGGGCCGACACGCTAACCCAGGAGGAGATAGAAAAGGTGTTCACCGCCACCCGTGACATACTTCGGCGCGCCATCGAGTTGCGGGGCACGACCTTCGATTCTTATCACGACGCTTTTGGAGAGACCGGTCAGTTTCAGGACCAACTGCAAGTCTTTACCCGCGACGGTGAACCTTGTCCGGCGTGTGGTACGGAGATCGTCAAGTTGAAGGTCGCAGGCCGAGGAACGCACGCCTGCCCGACGTGCCAGCCTCTAGCTTAGTTGCTGGACCCTTCTTCCGGAGTAGTAGGACCGGGGCCTAGCAGATCCGGGTTGGAATCGGCGAGTTCCTGGGCTTCCTGGTAGGAGTTCTCGGCTTCCTGATAGCCGTCGCCCGCCTGGGTGAGTAGTTCTTCGGCTTCTTCCCGGTTGTTTTCCAGCGTGGGATCTTCCATGAGGAGACCGTAAAAATCTATCTCGCTCGACTCTGCCGAAACCTGGGAGTCCATCGCTCCACCCAGGACGTTGGCGTACTTCTTGACAGGCTGGTTCACTTCCAGGTCCTTAATCTCTTCGAGTGAAGTTTGGGCCTCTTCTAGTTTAGACCGGGCATTTTCCAGGTCGCTCTGCGCGGTTGCGAGGTTTTCCTTCTCTTCTTCGAAAGCGTTCTCGTCACCCGAACCGCCGCCGCTAGACTCTATTTTCTCCTTGACTTCCTGGTAGGTGTCGCGAGTTTTCTGGAAAAGTTCGTTGTGCTCGGATACGGCTTCGTTGGCCGAAGAGATCGACTCATTGGCTTGTTCGCGAGGATCTGGGGAGAAACCTGAACAGCCGTATACGAGGAATGCTGCGAGGGTTATCACAATGATCTGTGCCAAACGGTTTATCATATGCGCCATGAGTGAAAGAAGTCTACCGCCTTTTGGGGTCTTTGGGGCCAAACTTTTGCCATTTTCTTTGGTGAAGCGTGTCGCGAGCCGTCTCGGCAAGAACCTTCGCAGAGCACGCCCCGAAGAGACGCCGGCCCCGGCGCCCGAATTGCGTTCCCGAGCGACCGCTGCTATCCGCGAATACGCGGACTCTCACTCTGCGCTGTTCGAGAGAGCGGAACGCCTCAGGGAGCGAGCGGAGCGTCTGAACAGCGAGGGAACCCCGAGCGACACCGCCCTCAATCGCGCTGAAAGAGCCGAGAGCGAGGTCGCTGTAGAACTCGCCAACCTCCGCACACGGTTCTTGAAGGCCGCGGACAGCAGGGAAGAGGAACTCGCTTTCGACCAAGAGGTTAGAGCTCTCTATCCCGCTATTCAGTCTCTCTACCGTTAACGCTCAGCTTTCGTAAGCTTTAAGAACTCAGGGCGTTTACGGCGTCCTGGGCGAGCTTGCGGGCCTGTGGTCCCGTTTTCGGGTTGAGGAATAGAAAGCCCACGGCCGCAGCGAGGAGCAAAAGCAGCACCTTCGAGCCGCCACCTCCACCGCTCTTCACCCTTTCGCCGCGCACCCGCTTGCTGCCCTCCTGGACGGCGCCGGTTGCGGCTTCGATCTGCTCCCGCAGCTTGTCGTCGTCCCAGAGGCGGGCGACGATCTTGCCCGGACTGTCGCCGGAGACTTCACCGTAAACTTTATTTGCCGCTTCTATAAAGGTGCGGAGGTTGTTGCGGAGCTCATCATCGTAGAGCACCCTCTCGGCTACGGGCTTTGCTTCCGCGAAGAAAGCCGCCAACGCTGCGACCGGGATAAACGACCTGGCGTCCGCCTGCTCTTTGAGCTTCTCTGCCCGACTTTTTCTCCCAAACATCTGGGACCTCCCTCTCTGCTCGCTCGTTAGGAGTTACTGCTTATATCATACCCGCTTTGATACGTCTTTATCCTAGTTCAAGGCTATACTCGCCGTCAACGAAGCCAATCCGCTAAGACTCGACGGTAGAGGCTAGCTCTACCTGAAGTCCTTCACCGTCCACCTGGATGCTTTCGGCGCTATCAGGTACCTTGTCTAACTCCAGTGAATTCGCCAGCACTTCGGCCTTGAAGTAGTCACCCCACGGTCCCCTGAGTAGCCCGGAGATCCGCTCGCTACCGGAGATCCCAACAGAGATGTTCTCTTCTATCTCGAAGTCTCTTTCGCGGCGGAGGTTCTGTACTTTGTGGACCAACTCCCGCACGAGACCTTCGTCGAGAAGGTCCTGGTCTAGTTCCGTGAGTAGCGCCACCGAGAAATCCCCTTCCCGCTCTACCGCATACCCCGCCCGCTCACCGGGCTCGACGAGCAATTCTTCGGCGGAGAGAGATATCTCTTTTCCGTCCACGACCACGGAGACACTCTCACCGGCGGCGGCTCGGCCACCGGCTTCTGGAGAGGCTGCCGCCAGCGACTCCCGGATGGCCGGCGCGAGCCGACCGTACTTCGGACCGACCACCGAGAGGTTCGGCTTGAGATCGTAGGCCACCACGTCCTCGACTGTACCGAACCGCAACTCTTTGACGTTCAACTCTTCCAGCACGATCTCCTGCAGGCTCTCCAGCCCGCTACGAAACTCTTCGTCTTCATCCGCCGGCACCACCACGACCTCGCGCAACGGCTGACGGGTCTTTGTGGCGGCGGCGTTGCGGGCCGCCCGTCCCAGCACCACGACACGCCGGGCGACGGACATGGTGCTGGAGAGTTCTCCATCCACGAGCGATTCGTCCGCTACCGGCCATTCCGCCAGATGGACGCTCTCCGGCGCGTCGTCCGCGCCCCGGACCAGGTTCTGGTAGAGGCTTTCCGCAACGAAGGGCGTGAAGGGGGCGGTGAGCTTCGCCACCGTGGTGAGGCATTCGTAGAGCGTGGAGTGGGCGGATTTCTTATCCGTGTCGTCTTCGCCCTTCCAGAACCGACGCCGGCTGCGCCGGACGTACCAGTTGGAGAGCTCGTCAACGAACTCCCCGATGGCCCTGCCGGCAGCCGTCACGTCGTAGGCGTCGAGTCTCTCCGCGACGGTTTGTGTAGTTAGTTGTAGCTCGGAGAGGACCCAACGGTCCATCAGGCTCCGCTCTTCGGGCTCTACGTAGTCTCTCTTCGGGACGAAGCCGTCGATGCGGGCGTAGGTGACGAAGAAGGAGTAGGTGTTCCAGAGGGTGAGCAGGTATTTACGGACGGCCTCGTCCACCTGTTCCTCGGAGAAACGGCGCGGGTTGCCAGGGCTGCTTGCGGTGTAGAGCGCCCAGCGGAGGGCGTCGGCGCCCTGGCGATCGAAGATCTCCCACGGGTTCACCACGTTGCCCCGACTCTTGCTCATCTTTTTGCCCTCGGCATCCAGAATGTGGCCGAGCACGAGACAGGTTTTGTACGAACTCTTTCCGAAGAGCAGCGTCGAGACCGCAAGGAGCGAGTAGAACCAGCCCCGCGTCTGGTCTACTGCTTCGCAGATATAGTCCGCCGGGAAATGGTTCTCGAAATGTTCCTCGTTCTCCAGGGGGTAGTGATCCTGGGCGAACGGCATACTCCCGGAGTCGAACCAGGCGTCGAGCACCTCCGGTACGCGCTTTGCTTCCCCGCCGCACTCGCTGCAAGATACTTTTACGTCGTCCACGTAGGGCCGGTGCAAGTCTTCTGGAACGGATGTTTTGGCTTTCTCCCTGAGTTCCTCGACGCTCCCGACTACGGTGGTATGGCCTTGTTCGCAGCGCCAGATGGGGAGCGGGGTTCCCCAGTAGCGTTCGCGGCTGAGCGCCCAATCCACGTTGTTGCGGAGCCAGTCCCCGAAGCGGCCCCACTTTATATGTTCCGGGACCCAGTTGATGTTCTCGTTCTCTTCGAGAAGCTCGTCCAGCACGCGGGTCGTGCGGGCGTACCAGGCTTTCTTTGCGTAGTAGAGTAGTGGCGTGCCGCACCGCCAGCAGTGGGGATAGGGATGCTCGTAGTCCTCGGAGCGGAAGAGTACGCCCTTCTCGCGCAGCTCTTCGACGAGGCCGGGGTCCGCCTCCTTGACGAACTGGTCGGCGAATTGGCCTACTCGTTCATCGAAGGTGCCGTCGCTCCGCACGGGGTGGAGGGTCGGCAGGTCGTAGCGGCGACCGGTGCGGGCGTCGTCTTCGCCGTAGGCCGGGGCCGTGTGGACGAGACCGGTTCCCTCGGTGGTGGTGACGTAATCGCCGAGCACGACGGTGAAGAGGTTTTCGGATTCGTCTACGGAGACGTAGTCGAAGGGGCGGTGGTATTTCTTACCTTCCAGATCCCGGCCTTCGGTAACGGAGAGTACCTCGTAATTTCCTTCGCCGAGGACTTTGTCCAGTAGTTCACGGGCCAGGATCAGGTTTTCTCCGTTTGACTGTACCGTTGCGTATTCAACGTTTGGGGCGGCGGCAACTGCGGTGTTGGAGATCAGGGTCCAGGGCGTCGTGGTCCAGATGAGGAGACTTGTCTCCGGGTCGTCGACGAGCGGCAGCTTTACGTAGACGCTCGGGTCCACGACGTCTTCGTAGCCCATGGCGACTTCGGCGCTCGATAGCGAGGTCTGATCCCGGGGGCAGTGGGCGGTGACCTTATAGCCTTCGTAGAGGAGGTCCCGGTCGTAGAGTTGTTTGAGTGCCCACCAGACGCTCTCGATGTAGGTGTTGTCCAGGGTCCAGTAAGCGTTGTCCATGTCCGCCCAAAAACCCATGCGGTCGCTCATTTCGCGCCACTCTCCGACGTAGCGGAAGACGGATTCGCGACAGAGCTTATTGAACTCCTCGACGCCGTAGCCTTCGATATCATTTTTGCCGGAGAGGCCGAGTTCTTTCTCTACTTCCAGCTCGACGGGGAGACCGTGGCAGTCCCAGCCGCCCTTGCGCTCGACGCGGTAGCCCTGCATGGTTTTGTAACGGGGGATCAGGTCTTTAAAAGCCCGCGACAACACGTGATGAAACCCCGGACGCCCGTTGGCCGTCGGCGGTCCTTCGTAGAACACGAAAGGTTTGTCTTTCGGACGGTTCTCGACCGACTTTTCGAAGGTTCCGGACTTCCCCCAGAGGTCCATCATCCCACGTTCGAGTTCCGGGAAGTTGACCTGAGAATTTACTTTCTCGAACATACCGCTCCTTCTCTGTAAATTAAAAGCTCCCGTCCGCCGCGGACGGAGCAACGCTCCACCGCAGGGACGGGAGCTTTTTAAGAAGCTCTCGCGGTACCATCCTGCTTGACCGAAACCTCGCGGTCCCGGACCACTCTTTGGGTGCGACTCTACCTATACACCCTCGCGCTGTAACGGGCGAACCCGGCCATTCCTACTAACGCCTGGGTCGTGTGCGCCCTTCGCTTTCGGTTAGCGGCTCTGGGAGGATCTTCGGGTCGCGTCCCACGCCGGGCTCACACCGTCCCCGGTTCGCTGTTTCGGGAGTTAGCGACCTTACTCGTTCCCGTCATCGCCTGTAAGGAGCTTTGTAGCCGTAAACAGACGTTATGTCAAGATGGAGCAGGGAGACTACTTGTCCGGCCAGGTCTCCGAATTACCCGCCGGGTCCGTCCAGAACCTCGTCCAGGATCAGGCCGTATCGGGTGTAGGCTCTCTCGGCCACGGCACATTCGATGGTGCCATACTCTGCCTCTGACCTCCTGCGTCCCCAGTACATTTGTCGCCAACCTACGTACTCGGCGTTGGCAGATCCCGGCGGCAGTCGCTTCTCGGTCTCGCCGCCGTACAAGCCCATTAAAGGCCGCAGTTCGGCCAGCTCGGCCTCGGAGAACTCGCCGTTTGTGGTTTCGAGCTTTTGCAGAACCTCGAAGTCGTCGTTGTACTCCAGAAGTAGGTTGAGCAGGGCGCTGAGCCCGGCTTCCAACTCCGCGTGCAGCGCCTCCAAATCGTCTACCCGGTGGTCGGCGCCTAGATGATCTCTCACGAAGTCTTCGAGATCCGCGGCGATCTCTGGGTCCCCGCCGGGTCGGTGGATGAAGTCGAGGAACCTCTCCAGGTGGTTGTTTCCCCGGTGAATTTCTTTTCGGGCCTCAGGCAGGTGAATATACCGAATTTCGTTGAGCACCTCCTGGGCGTCGCTGGCGATCCTGTAGCAACGCAGGATGTGCCCCCGCTGGATGAAGTGTCGGTTCAAAACCTCCCACAGCGGTGAAAAACCGGAGATCTCCTCTATCCGCTCCACGACCTCGTCGAGGTCCCAACTGGAATCCGCCGCGACACGGGCGATGGTGGTAAATACTCCCCATTTCGTGTCACCGAGTAACTCGCGTCGTTCGGCGGGATCTACGGGAGAATCGGGCAGGTCGAGGTCGCTGAAGAACTCCTCGGCGTCGAGGAGCATTTGTAGCGTCTCGGATGGTATGCGGCGCAGCGAGCTAACAATACGTTCGAGGCACGC